>DATCTA010000280.1:0-2710 GCA_036568165.1 Sulfurovum sp. | reverse complement strand
CTTGGGAGAGACAAAAGCCCCCGCCGCTCCGGAACCGCCAGAGGCAATACCTTTCTTGTCAAGAACAAGAATTTTTTGACTTTTTTGTGTCAGTGCATAGGCTATAGAAGCACCTGCGATACCTGCACCGATGATGATCGTATCGTAGGTTTTAGACATGATATCTATACTGTAATCTCTTTAATATCTGCAATATTTCTAAAGGTCTTATAAACAGACCCTATCGTATGAAGCCTGTTTATTTTAAGTGTTTCATCTTCTGTATTTACCATCACATCATCAAAATAAGCATCTAGTTCACGCTTCAACCCAAAGAGCGCTTCAAGCTCTTCTTTGTAGTTATGGTAAGTAGAATTGATCACTTTCTCATAGGCATTGTAAAGCGTGACCTCAGCATCCTCTTTAAAGAGTGCGATATCTATCTGCAACTGTGAATCAAGGTCCAACTCTTTAGAGATATTTGCCACACGTTTGAACGTAGAGAACTGCTCTTTAAAGACATCACTGCTTACGATCTCATTGAGTGCTACAACTTTTTTGGCCATCTCATTGATGTCTCTCTCACCCGAAGCAAGTACAGCAGCGATCACTGATGGATTGGCATCAAATGATTTATAGATACGTTCTATGATGAACTCGCTCAACAGACTTGTATCGAATGCACCATAATTGCCTTTGATCAGCGTAATGATATCATCGATGTTGAAAGGCAGGTCATACGCGGTAACGATACGAACGATACCATTCACAGCTCTTCTCAGTGCAAATGGGTCTTTTGAACCTGTCGGGATCTTCCCTACACTGAAGAGTCCAAAAAGCGTATCGAGTTTGATGCTCATTGCAACAATGGAAGAAAATACGGAACTAGGAAGGTCAGCACCCTCCCCTACTGGCATATACTGCTCTTTGATGGCATTATAGACAAGTTCATCTTCGCCCAGTGCTTTGGCATAATAGTACCCCATAAGTCCCTGAAGTTCAGTGAACTCATAGACCATCTCGCTCATAAGGTCTGCTTTGGCAAGATTCACTGCCTTGTCCATCGCTTTTTCAAGTTCTGCTGAACCTTTACCTGTCCCTGATTCTACTCTGTCCATATAGAGTGCCAATAACCTGATAGCGATATTGTTCTCTCTTGTGATCTTATCTGCAAGTGTTCCCAGCCCGTCGATGAACTGTACCTTTTCAAGACCATCAGTGCGAAGTCCATTTTTCAAGTCATTTTGATAGAAGAAGAGTCCGTCAGCCAGACGTGGTTTAAGTACACGTTCATTCCCTGCAATGACTTTACTGTAATCATCTGTATACGCATTCGAAACCACTACAAATTTGTTGGTGATCTTTCCGTTTTCAAAGACAGGGAAATAACGCTGATGCTCTTTCATAGAAGTGATGATCACTTCAGGCGGAAGCGCCAAGAAATGTTCCTCAAAACTACCGACAAGCGCCTTAGGATTCTCTGTGATCGCAACCACTTCAGCAAGAAGTGCTCTGTCTCTTTCGATGATAATATTATGCTCTGACTCCAATGCATCAAACTCTGCCAAGATCTTTGCTTCTCTATCTTTTGGATAGAGCATGACTGCACCATCATCCAAGATATCTTTATAGGCATCTATCGCAGGAACCTCAACCGCATCATAGCTCACCATACGGTGCACATAGGTTTTCGTATCTGATTGTACACCAAAAAGCTCTACCGGTACAGATGTCTCACCCAGTCTAACCTGTAGCCATCTGATAGGACGGATGAACTCATCGCTTCGTGCACCCCAACGCATCATCTTGCCAAATGCCATAGAAGCCAGCCACTTTTCTAGCATCTCCTGAAGAAGAGTGTCAGTCTGGGCACCCTTCTCTTCTTTTTTGTAGTATAGTACCTCTTTACCATTCTTCTCACCACGACCAAGCTCGTCAAATGAAACACCGCATTTACGAGCAAATCCCTCAGCTGCCTGAGTAGGTTCGCCATCTTTCATAGCGGCAACGACTGGAGGGCCGAAAAACTCTACAGAAGTATCTTCCTGTCTTAAAGGCATAGCAGCATGTTTGAGTACAAGTCTTCTAGGTGTATAGATAAATTCAAAATTATTACTGAGGTTATACTCTTTAAGTATACTTTCCCATGATTTTTCTATGTTTGAAACAATTGTAAGTAGCGGTATTGCTGGAAGTTCTTCAACACCGATCTCAATGAGTAGTGGTTGTGTCATTTAGGTAATCCTGTGAAATAATAATAGCTATTATTTTACCTAAGAGTTAGTAAAGAGGTGGTTATTAGTGACTGTTTTTACATATTTATGATTAAAGATCATTCTTCTGGGCCACTGTAAGCTATTCTTGTTACTGCATTGGCCAAATAGAACATTCCATTTCTATCTTCAATAACCACTTTTACTTTTTTTAACTCATTCATAGCATGTTCATATGATACAAGCTTAAATGTTAACGTATAATTTACTATTTCATTTTCAGGGACTATCCATTTTGCAATCATAGACATCCCATAATAATCAGGGTTGGCAAATAGTGCTATACGCTTTGCATCTAGTGTAGCTTTAATATTTATAGGGACACGAAAACAGTTTGAACTATGTTTGGGTAAAGTTATATCGATACCTTCCATGAGAGGCTTGATATCTCCAAACACTTCCTTTATAGCATGATCAAGTGGTTCTTTACGCATCTCTTCAAGAACTTTTTTTATCTT
>DATCTA010000279.1:0-6940 GCA_036568165.1 Sulfurovum sp. | reverse complement strand
AGGAGTGTATGTGATACATTGCTTATTGGCGGGAATACAGTAAGAGAAGACAGGCCCACTTTGGATTGCAGATTTATCGGGACAGAAGCGCCTGATGTAAAGATCTATGCCAAGAAAGATGATTTTGACAGGGATATTCCTCTTTTTGGCATACCTAACAGAGAAGTAGAGATCATCAATAGCCTGGATTTTTTGAATCAGCCTTCATTTGTACTTGTAGAGGGTGGTGAAGGGATGCTCGAAGCACTCAAAGATAAGATCGACTGGATGCTTGTTTACCAGACGCCTAAGCTCTCTACGAACAATTTAACCTATAATACGAGTATGAACTTACAGTTTCTATATCATGCGAAAAAAGGTATAGATCTGATGATATGGAGCAAACAAGTTGGGCATTGAAAAATTAACAAACAAAGAAGAAAAACAAGAAAAAATCGTCACGATGTTCGATGATATTGCATCAACTTATGATCTGGCCAACAGGGTATTGAGTTTTGGTATAGACATCCAGTGGCGTAAAAAAGGGTGCGATAAAGCCTTTGAGATACTCGGTAAAAAAGCTTTAACGCAGATCACGGATGTGGCTACAGGAACAGGCGATCTTCTCATATACTGGAAAGAACAGGCAAAAAAGAACGGTGTGGAGATCGAAAAGTATGTAGGTATCGATCCTTCGGTAGGTATGCTGGATGTGGCAAGAAAAAAAGTCGATTTTGCCCAGTTCATTGAGGGTAAAGCACAGGATCTTCCTATAGAAGATGAGAGTACGGACGTCATCTCCATCTCGTATGGTATACGAAATGTGGTTGACAGGACAGAAGCGCTTCAGGAGTTCAACCGTGTATTGAAACCCCATGGGATCGTAGTGATCCTGGAATTTACCAAACAGGATAGAAGCAGTATGGTTGACAAGGTCGTTGATTTTGGTATGAAAAAGGTACTGCCGCGTGTTGGCGGACTGATCTCTAAAAATTATGAAGCATACAAATATCTTCCAGAGTCCATAGAAGAGTTTTTAACCACTGAAATGTTAGCCAAAGAGCTTGAGGACGCAGGGTTTGAGATGAAATATGTCAAATCATTCTCCATGGGTATTTCAACGCTGTTGGTTGCCCAAAAAAATTAAATCATATCTATAGAAAAAAGGAGAATCATGAGTCAGGCTATGATGAGTGTCTCCTCACTCAATACCAAGATCAAATCACTACTCGAAGCCACATTCATGCATATACTTGTCGAGGGTGAAGTAGCTTCTGTCACCTATCATACTTCAGGACATGTCTATTTTTCTATCAAAGATCAGGAAAGCAGTATCAAATGTGTGATGTGGCGCTCCTCTGCAGCCAAATTGAAATTTCGTATAGAAAATGGGATGCATATCGTCATAGAAGGTTCTGTAGGAGTCTATACACCAAGAGGCGAATACCAGTTCTATGCCGTACATGTAGAACCTTATGGCAAAGGTGCCCTGGCACTGGCATACGAACAGCTCAAAGAGCGTCTTAAGGAGAAAGGCTACTTTGATGCACAAAGAAAAAAAGCCATTCCCAAACATATTAGAAAGATCGCGTTGGTGACGGCAAAAGAGAGTGCAGCACTGCATGATATGCTTAAGATCATACAGCACCGCTGGGCATTACTGGAAGTAGTGGTCGTAGATACACTGGTGCAAGGAGATCAGGCAGCTCAACAGATCGCTAAAGCTTTGCGCTATGCAGATCGCTTAAATGTCGATGTGATTGTTGTAGGCCGTGGCGGGGGAAGTACAGAAGATCTGTGGAGTTTCAATGAGGAAATTGTGGCAGATGCCATTTTTTCTATGCAAACTCCTGTCGTGAGTGCGGTCGGGCATGAGGTGGATGTGATGATCAGTGATCTTGTAGCAGACCTGCGTGCACCCACTCCAAGTGCTGCGATGGAGATGATCCTTCCTGATGTGAGAGAAGTACTCTACACATTGGCAGAGATCAGCGACAGATTTGGCTACATCATGAATCAAAAGCTGCAGCAGCTTACCCGCGAGTTGAGACATACCGAAGAGATATTACTGAGAAGTTCTCCCTCAAGACAACTCAAAGAGACGTACGCCAAGTTTGAGCGTTTGGAAGATGAGTTCAAAAGAGTTATACTTTACAAGCTGGAACGATTCAACTCTTTGCTGCCTGAAATACAAAAAAACTACAGACAGAATATGCAGTTCATCCTGGAACAAAAGAGTCAATACCTGGAGTATATCGGTAAAAAAATGACCATGAATGACCCTAAGCTGCAGTGTCATAAAGGATGGGGGAAAATATCTCAGGAAGGCAAGAGCATAGAACTGAGTGCACTCGAGGTAAACCAAAAATTCATTATAGAGGATGCTTCAACAAAAGTGGAGGCGTTGTGCTTAAGTAAAACTTGAGTTTGAATGTTGGTATAATATAATCTGATTTAATACATAAAAGGTTAAAAAATGAATCCTACATTAGAAAAACTTGGACATTTTATCAATCAAACGACACTCGTCGAGTATGCATTTTTATGTATATTTATTCTCTTTGTAGCACTTTCATTTTATATCTATTATCTTAAACAAACAAAGAATAAACTTAGTAAAACACTTGATAGCAATATCAAGGTCTTTCAAAAAGCATTTGATATCTCCGATGATGCTATCTTGATACTCTCAGATCAAAACAAAGTCGTATATGCCAATAATACGCTTGTCAGACTTTTGGAGTTAGCTCCTACATTTTTAGATAAAATTCTAAAGACTGAGGCAGAGATAAAAGTAAAAAAGGAGTGGGTAAAACTTCAAACATTTATAGAAGAGAAGCGTACAGGTGCTGAAAAGAGTACGCAATCCTATCCTAGGTCCATGTTGAAAATTTCCAAACGAGATGAGATACCCGTCAATCTATACCTTGGTACTGTTCGTATGAATATGCCCGAAGAGATGTTGTGTGATGTGATAACGATACAAGATCTAAGCAAGGACAAAGAGCTCACCAGTGCAATTCTTAAGCATCAGCTTACCGATATGCCAAATCAGCTGCAGCTATATCGTGATCTTCCCTCATTTTACTCGAAGGTACATTTAGAAAAAAACAAATTGGCATTGATACTGATGCGCATTGATAATTTTGCAATGTTAAGATCAGTCATCGGAAATGAACAGGCAAATACAGTACTTAAAAAGTTCGCCAGCTATCTGCAAACTCTCAGTACAGGTTCGAACATATCTGTCTACCATACCTTTGATAACCATTTTTTACTCACAGTGACCAATATACACTCTTTAGATGAGATCAAACTGTTTGTTGAAGATATCCAAAAGAAATTGGCATCATTTTACAAGATGGAGGATGTCAATTTGTATTTGACAGCTTCTGCAGGTATGGCGATATATCCTGAAAGTGGAAGTGCCCGTAAACTGCTTGATTATGCCTATAAGGCTCTCTCTATAGCGGAAAAAGAGGGCGATGGAAAAATACATATCTATATACCTGAGAAATTTGACTCCAATTATAATGAATTAAAATTGCACAACGATATGCAGGGGGCTTTGCGAAATGGTGAATTTGAAGTCTATTATCAGCCTGTCATCAAAGTGGCAAATGAAGAGGTTGTCGGGGCTGAAGCACTTATACGTTGGAAACATCCTCAGTATGGCCTGATCCCTCCGATTGTATTTATCTCTTTGATGGAAAAAACAGGTTTCATTATCAAGTTGGGCCAATATATACTCGATGAAGTACTTAAGCAGCAAAAGCGCTGGGAACGGTTTAATTTTAAACAGGTAGAGGTTTCTATAAACGTATCAATGGTAGAGATCAATTCAGGTGATTTTGTTCATCATGTTGAGAGAAAACTTACGGAACATCAGGTTGACCCAGAACTCATTAAATTTGAGATCACCGAAGGTATAGCCATGAGCAATGAAGCAAAGACCGTAAAAGACTTTCTTGCCTTAAAAAAACTAGGAGTAGGTATATCATTGGATGACTTTGGTACAGGATACACATCTTTCAGTTATTTGAAAAAGTTTCCGGCAGACAACCTAAAGATCGATAAGAGTCTGGTGGATTATATTTTAACAAATGAAGAGGATCAAAGAATTGTGAGAGCGATCATAGAACTTGCACATACTTTGGGTATGAAAATTGTTGTTGAAGGTATCGAGAACAGACAGATGGTTGAGATGGTCGCTTCTTTCGGTTGTGACTATATGCAGGGGTATTATTTCTCTAAACCTTTACCAGTATTTGAGTTTCAAAAGCTTCTAAGATAGGTTTGAGATATCTTGATTAAATTAGAGGTGTTGAGTAACCTCTGTAAAAAGAGTAACCTAAAACGACAATGAACTGTCGTTTTAAGCAGAGGGATTACATCATCCCCGGCATACCACCCATTCCGCCCATATCCGGCATTCCGCCATTTGGTGCAGGCGGTTCAGGTATATCTGAAACCGTTGCTTCAGTTGTAAGAAGCAGTGATGCAACCGAAGTGGCATTTTGAAGTGCTACACGCTCTACTTTAAGCGGATCGATGATACCAGCTTCGAGCATATCTACATACTCACCTGTAGCAGCGTTGAATCCCATGTTCTCCTCAGTGCTATGCGCAATTTTGTCTGCAACTACACCCGCATCAAAACCGGCATTTTGAGCGATCTGTTTCATCGGGGCAAATACAGCTCTTAGAATGATCTGAGCACCTACTTCTTCATCACCTGTAAGGTTAAGCGACGTTGCCTGGCTAGCTTTGATAAGTGCTGCTCCTCCACCGATAACGATACCTTCATCTACAGCTGCTTTGGTCGCAGAGAGAGCATCATCAACTCTGTCTTTCTTCTCTTTCATTTCAGTCTCTGTAGCAGCACCTACTTTGATCACGGCTACACCGCCTGCCAGTTTTGCAAGTCTCTCCTGGAGCTTCTCTTTGTCATATTCGCTTGAAGTAGTGGAGATCTGTGTTTTTATCTCGTTTGCTCTGGCTTTAACTGCCTCTTTATCACCTTTACCGTCAACGATCACAGTATTGTCCTTGTCAATGACCACTCTTGCCGCATGACCCAGTTCAGCCAGCGTTGCTTTCTCAAGTGTAAGTCCCAACTCTTCAGTGATAAGCGTCGCACCTGTCAAGATAGCGATGTCTTTAAGCATCTCTTTCTTTCTGTCACCAAAACCAGGTGCTTTTACTGCTACGATGTTCAGTACACCTTTGAGACGGTTCAGTACAAGTGTAGCCAATGCTTCACCTTCCAGATCATCAGCGATGATAAGAAGCGGGCGTCCGCTCTTTTGTACCTGCTCCAACACCGGTATAAGGTCTTTGAGCGAAGTGATCTTAGAATCTGTTAAAAGGATGATAGGGCTCTCCAGTTCACATGTCATCTTTTCAGAATTTGTCACAAAATATGGTGAGAGGTATCCTCTGTCAAACTGCATACCTTCTACCACTTCCAGATCATCATTGATACCTTTGGCTTCTTCTACAGTGATAACACCATCTTTTCCTACTTTATCCATCGCTTCAGCGATCAGGTTACCGATAGCTTTATCAGAGTTTGCAGAGATGGTCGCAACTTGTGCGATCTCTTTTTTATCTTTGACCTCTTTAGCCATTTTTTTAAGCTCTTCGATAATCGCAGCAGTCGCTTTATCCATCCCTCTTTTTACTTCGATAGGATTTGCACCTGCTGTGATGTTTCTCAGACCTTCTTTGAAGATGGCATGTGCAAGTACAGTCGCTGTAGTCGTACCGTCACCTGCTTCATCCGCAGTATTGCTCGCTACTTCTTTTACCAGTTGGGCACCCATGTTTTCAAGAGAGTCTGAAAGTTCTATCTCTCTGGCAACACTTACACCGTCTTTTGTGATGTGAGGTGCACCATAGCTCTTTTGTATAAGTACATTACGACCTCTTGGTCCCATGGTTACTTTCACGGCATCAGCTAATTTTCTGACACCATCATATAGTCCGTTTCTTGCTTTATCTGAAAAAAATATTTCTTTTGCCATATATCTAATCCTTTATCTTTATAATTAGTTGATAAGTCCTAAGACTTCTTTACTTTGTAAAATAAGATATTCTTTACCTTCTATAGTAATTTCCATACCTGAGAAATTAGCAAAAACCGCAGTGTCACCTACATCGATACCATCTTCTTTTGCAACCGGTCCTACTGCGATCACTTTACCCTGTAAAGGTTTTTCTTTTGCCGTATCAGGAATGTAAAGCCCGGATGCTGTTTGGTTTGATTGTTCTTCACGCTCTACGAGAACTCTATCTTTAAGTGGTTTAAAAGCCATAATAAATTTCTCCTTTATTTTATGATTTTTTATGGGGGAATTGTAATGATTTTTTGTTAAAAAGTCAAGCATAGTTATTTTAATTTACTAAATAAAGTTTAGTTAAAGTGACTAAGCTTTTGATGCAATAGATATATTTTTATTTTTTTTGTAATTTTTTTCAATACTCATTGACAATAAAGGTATCTTTGGTTAAAATTCCGTCTCTTCACAAATATGTCAAGGTAGCTCAGCTGGTTAGAGCGCTGGTCTCATAAGCCGGAGGTCGAGGGTTCAAGTCCCTCTCTTGACACCATTCAGATAATCAACAAATCCCTTATTTATTTAGTTTCCTAAAAATTGATCAAAATAATTCACATAGCTATATTTTCCTCAACTACATTTTTTATGCTATACTATTTTGATTTTCAAGGTAAGAATATATTCTGGAAGCAAGGAGAAGTCGATGAAGCATATACTTTCATATAGTCTCAAGGTATTTATCCATGTGGGCATTACATGTTTTGGAGCAGGTCTGCTTACTAGTCTGGCAGCAGCAGATGAAGATCTTAAAGGTACAGAGTGGCAGCTTGTTGAATTCCAATCTATGGATGATGCAACAGGAATACAACGCCCAAACGATCCGTCACTTTATACAATGAAGC
>DATCTA010000278.1:0-4724 GCA_036568165.1 Sulfurovum sp. | reverse complement strand
AAAGTGCAAAAAATTGGCTTCACTTATTGAAGTATCGGTTTGACACAGGAGAATTTTACGGCCGAAATGACGGGATTCAATTAAATAATCTGCAATTTGGACATTCAGAACGACATGAAGGGAGTATGTTCAAAGGTTACTCGCCTAAAGATTGCCTGACCATTGGAATTTTACAAAAAAACAGTGGTCGTGTATGTGTCAACCATCTTAAAATGGAACTGGATAATATTATTGTTATAGATGATTCCAAACCTTATGATTTTGTCTCAAGCCACGCTACATTACTTGCATTAGTCAGTATACGTAAATCACATGTAAAAAAAGAAATTCCATGGCTGCTGGATGCAACAGATAAAAAATTCAAAGACAGGAACGGTATACTCTCCAAGACTATTGAAAATGAATGGGAACGTATTTTAAAAGAGCCAACCTTACTTCATAACGTTCATGAAATTGATAACCTGGAAAAGAAAATAACTCAGGCCATTAAAGACTCTTTGAATGCTCAAACAGGTCATACAGCCAATCTTACCAAAGGTGAGATAACAGCTTTTGAAGTGAAGGATTTTTTACTAGACTCGTTAAAAGAAAACATATCTATTGCAACACTCTCAAATCAATTTAATGTGTCAGATCGAACACTATCAAACAGTTTCAAATCTCTTTTCGGGATAACCCCAAAGCATTTTATTAAACTGCTTAAACTCAATCATACACATGAGGATCTGCAACTTGCAGATCCGACAACAACAAATGTTTCTGACATTGCGCTCAAATGGGGATTCTTACATTTTAGTAGATTTGCAAAAGAGTATAAATCACTCTTTGGTGTATTGCCATCGGAAACGTTAGCAAGTCCGATGGCAATATAGCTCTTAATTCAGCTTTCTATTTCTCGCTGCCAGGAGCGTAAGGACAAAGAGTCCTGCAACTGCATAGTAGACCCACATCGGTATCGGCACAGGGTCACCCGCTGCATAGGAGTGCAATCCTGAAAGATAATAGTTCACCCCAAAGTATGTCATCAATACTGTTGAATATGCCCAGGTCGATGCTACATTATAAATGAAGTTGGACTTCAATGCTGGAACAAATCTCAAGTGAAGTACCATTGCATAGATAAGTATGGTCACAGCAGCCCAGGTCTCTTTGGCATCCCAGCCCCAATAACGTCCCCAGCTCTCATTTGCCCAAACACCTCCAAGGAAGTTTCCTATCGTTAGCAAGAAAAGACCTACAATCAGTCCCATCTCAGAAAGATTCGTCAACTCTTTGATGGAACGGTCTATGTTCGGTGTGCCATCCTTGCCTCTGATGATATACAGCACAAGTACCAGAAGTGACAAGATGGATCCTAATCCCAGGAAACCATCACCTGATATGATCGTGGCAACATGTATCATAAGCCAGTATGATTTAAGCACAGGCACAAGAGTGGTTATCTCCGGGTTGATGAAACTCATATGTGCAACACCCATCGTCACACCTGCCAAGACAGCTGTACCGGCCAAAGCAAATGGTGAACGTCTTGCCAGGATAAGCCCTGCAAATACAGTGGAGGCAGCGATAAATACGATCGACTCATACGCATTTGACCAAGGTGCATGTCCTGATACATACCAACGAATACCTAATCCGATAAGATGCAGAATAAATCCTAAAGCAAGTATGAACAATGCACCTTTCATGATCCATTTCATTGAGAATGCCGGTTTTAACACATTGATAAATGCAAAGATCAAAAGAAGTAGGCCCAAAACAAGATAAAGAGGTACAAGTTTTCCAAAGAGACCGAACTTGTTATATTTGATCTCCATTTCAATATGGCTCTTGCTTGGCAAAACTGCTGAACCATATTTTTCCTGGTATTCACGTATCCCTTTGAGTGCGATATTTGCATTGGCCCAATTTCCTGTTTTTATCCCCTCTGCTACCATTTGGAAATATGCCGACATGCTCACTCTCACTGCATCAGACTGCTCTTTAGGAAAGCTTTTTATAGCATCCAGCGGTGCCATCCATTTGTTATTGGCATCATCAGGCTTTGGATAGATACGCAAAAGAGAACCCTGGAATGACATAAATGCAACGTTCACCCTTTCATCTATCTTGATCAGCTCTTTATCGTATTGTGTCTTCTCCAATGGCTTCTTCTGGCTTGCTTCTGTGACTGCGGAAAAGATCTTATAACTGCCGTCTTCCTGAGTAAAGAAGTCTGTGAACTTCGCATATTTTGTATCTTCAGGCAAACCCAATGTCATAGCGATCTTTTTATGTCCGATCTTTATCATCGGTATAGTTTGATAGAGCTCAGGTTGAATGAGCATACCGAGGAACATCTGCATTGGCTCAAGATCGTAAAGAACCGATCTTCCTGTGATCTTTGCAACAACCTCATGTGCAACCGTATCCATCGGTTTCATACGCCCCTGATGGTCCTGTACAGCGATCTTTGCGAAATTGTCGGCATGTTCCTTATCATAAGCCTGCATGCTCTTGAGTGTTGTTTCATCTATTGTAGGTGATGCAGCATCCAAATGCTGTGGTGTAAGTGAGAAAAGTGCTACCAAGGCTATGGCTGCAGCAGAGGATTGCAGTTTTCTTACACCTTGAAGAAGTTTTTGGAACCTTCCGCTTGGTACAAAAAGAGACCATAGCATACCAAGGGTCATCAAAGCATATCCTATATAGGTAGGCAAAGTCCCCGGGTCATGGTTAACTGACAGAACGGTACCTTTTTCATCCTGATCATAAGATGACTGGAAGAAACGGTAGTTTCTATGGTCAAGAACATGGTTCATATATATCTTATAAGGCATATTGACCCCCTGCTCTTGATCGATGAGTACCACATCACTGGAGTATGATGAAGGGGTCATTGACCCTGGATATCGCTGCAGTTCAAAGTCAACCAATTTCAAAGCGAATGGCAGCTTGATAAGCTTGGCACCGACAGTCACATCTACATGTACACCGTTGAAATCCAAATGTTGTGCTTTACCTTCGTTTCCTTGATAAGCATATGTGGTGATGATCTTGCTTTCATCTCCCATGCTCACCTTCCACTTCATATACTCAGGCTGACCGCTTTGTGTTTTGAGATCACGGGAACCCAACTTTACGATCGCTTTTTCATGCGTATCTTTCAATACGACGGCATTAGGACCGAACTGGTACAGCATCCTGTTCTTAAATTCATTCTCACCCGCTTTTAACTGTCCGCTGCTTCTGTCATTCATGTTAAGTGTATCAAGTACAAAAGGAAAATGCACTTTGTAACCATCACCCTCTTCTTTTATGAGGAAAGTAGGCTTGTCTGTTGTAGGCTCCACTTCATACCCTACATAAAAACCGCCAAAATCTTTTCTTTCCCCTTTGGCTATATAATAAACCTCTCCCCTTTTTCCTGTTGATATCTTAAGTTCTAAAAGTTTCTTTCCATTCTCAGAAGCCACCACCTGTTCATAGACTGTTGGCAAATACTCAAGCAGTTCTATTTTGACCTCTTTATCTCCGATAGAAAGTGTCTGTGATAAAGCATTGTTCGTCATTGAGGATAAATGAAGTTCTTTTTCAAGCGAGGCACTCTTTTCACCCTCCTTGGCCTTTAACTGAAGGATCTTTACATCCGAGACCATAGTGTTGCTTGATGCACCTTCTCGTATATGCATGATACCTTCATAACCCACATAACGTGTGATGATCGCACCTATGGCAATGACAAGGAATGAAAAGTGGAAAAGGAAAACAGCAGGTTTTGTTTTATAGCTTTTATATTTAATAATATTATACACAAGGATCGCCACAAAGTATGCTAAAAAGAGTTCAAACCACTGTGCTTTGTAGACCAGCGCTCTGGCTGTCTGCGTACCATAATCATTTTCTATAAATGTTGCAGCACCCACAATTGCACCAAAAGCAAACAGCATCAACACGGCCATTTTCATGGAAAAAATATACTTCATTTTCTAATATCCCCTTGTACCATAGAGTAAAGGCCGATTATATCCGATGTTTACTAATCGATTATTAATTAAGCCCATTTAACACATCTCAGAGATGTATTGATGTGTGAGTGTTACCTTAAGAGACCGCTAAGGATACTACTGCTGATTATTTCAATTCTCCCCAAGAGTCACCCACGCTGACCGAACACACCAAAGGTACGTTCAACTCCAGGATATTCTCCATTGTATGTACAAAACGTTTGGAGATCTTTTCAACTGCCTCTTCT
The DNA here is from genome assembly GCA_036568165.1 of Sulfurovum sp. Lineage (GTDB taxonomy): Bacteria > Campylobacterota > Campylobacteria > Campylobacterales > Sulfurovaceae > Sulfurovum. The sequence goes on along the minus strand of DATCTA010000278.1, from coordinate 490 downwards.
TTTACTTCAAAGATAAGTTCATCGTGTATCTGCAGCAGCATATCAGCATCAAGGTCCTCTTCACGTATCATACTGTCTATCTCATTCATGGAAAGTTTGATCAGGTCAGCTGCCGAACCTTGGAAAACCGTATTGACCGATTCACGCATGAAAGCTGCCTTTTGCATGCCGTTGGCATTCTCATAGTCAAATATACGTCTTCTTTTAAGTATCGTTTCTGAGTATCCGTCTATCTTGACCCGTTCCTGGATCCCTTCAAGGAAATTTGTAACTGTAGGAAATGATGCAAAATAGTTCTTGATGATCTCTTTGGCCTCTGATTGTGATATACCCACATCCTCAGAGAGTTTTTTTGGTCCCATACCGTAAAGGAGTCCAAAGTTCACAGACTTTGCCAAGTTTCGTTTTTCCTGGGCCGCTTCTTCTCCAAACAGCTTGATCGCGGTTGCCAGGTGGATATCTGTTCCCTTGTTGAATGCCTCCATCAAAG
>DATCTA010000277.1:0-12120 GCA_036568165.1 Sulfurovum sp. | reverse complement strand
AAAGTAAGCAGTAAATATTTTTTATTTTTCATTGATTTATTGTTATCCCTTTTTTTATATTATAGCTAAATATCAAAATTAGATTTCTGATAATTTAGGCTATAATGTTTATTTTATAGCGATACCATGGAAGGATAGAAGATGGAAATAAAAAAGTGCAATACACTTGAAGAAGCCAGAAACGAAATAGACAACGTCGACAGAGGAATAGTAGAACTTATAGCAAAACGAAATGAGTATATCAAACAAATAGCACATTTTAAAACAAGTGTAGATGAGATCAAAGCGGAGGAGAGAATAGCCGATGTGATCGCCAATGTCAGAGAACAGGCTATCTCATTGGGACTTTCACCTAATCTTATCAATGATCTTTATGTCAGAATGATCGATGAAATGGTAGAAAGCGAGATATCTGAATTCAAGAATGCAAAGAGATATTAATCTTCTTTTTCTTCCGCTTTTGAGCCTGACACTGCGTCCGCAGCAGTATCAGCAACATCTATCGTTGCACCTACAACACTACCGGCAACATTAATAGGTGCAGTTACTACTTGTGTACACCCTGAGAAAAAAATCAAAGTTATGGTGTAAAAATATACTAACTTCTTCATAATATAATTATAGCAAAAACACTTTGTGTACTCCTCTACACAAAGAGTATGATAGAATAATGTATCGATTTATATAAAGGGTTGGTATGAAGATACTATTGCTTGAAGATGACGTCATCCTGCAGGAGATCATTGAAGAATTTCTGATTGAGAAAGGGTATGAAGTAGAAAGCTTTTTCGATGGAGAAAAAGCATTGGATGCTATTGGATCCAACTCTTACGGATTGCTGCTTTTAGATGTAAATGTTCCTTCAATTGATGGCTTTGAAATACTTTCATATCTTAGAGATATAGGAAACACGACACCTGCTATCTATATCACTTCCCTCTCAGGGATCAATGATCTTAAAAAAGGATTTGATCTTGGTGCTGATGACTACCTCAAAAAACCTTTTGAGCTTGAGGAACTCAATGCACGTATCGAACATATTATCAGAATCTACCGTTTACAAGAGGAGATAGAGTTTGATGGCATAAAGTTTATCCCCAAGGCACACCAGATCTTTGTGAAAGACAATGTGATAGAGATGAGACAGAAAGAGGCACAGGTACTCGAATATTTTATTCGCAATATGGGAAAGATCATCTCTTGTGATGAGATCATAGAGAATGTATGGGATGATGAAAATATTCCGGCACATGCGACCATACGTACTTACATTAAGAATCTGAGAAAAATGTTTGAGAAAGAGTATTTTGAAAACATCAAAGGAGAGGGTTATCGTTTTAACATCCTATGAGCGTAAATCACTTTTTAGTTTTTTAGCTGTTTATCTGGTATCGGTATTTATTCTCCTGGCTATTATAGGGTATCTGTTTTTTGAAAACAACCGTACGTCTATGGTCAATGCGATGAAGTTTGAGATGATGTATCAAGGGCGTATGCTGTCTTCATCCATCGTAATGAAGGCCATGGAACATCATTCAAAAGGTATGATGGATAGAGCAAGTCGCAATGATTTCTTAAAAAAACTGAAACTTTGTCGGTTTCAAGTAGGATATTACGATAAAGACAAAAGACCTATCTATACGGAACTTGGTGATTTTGAAGTGACAAATAAAGATTTTTTCATCCAGGATAAAAGTTGCTATACGGTTACAGAAGACAAGAGCAATCATTTGGGTGTACGCTATATTGTCTTAAAAGAGAATGATCTTTCCAAAACAGTGCAGCAGTTACGTATAAAGATCATAGGATACCTGGTATTTTCCTACATATTGATGGGAATCGTAGGATACTTTTTGGGACGGCTTTTTTTAAGACCCGTAAGAGAACAAATCGAGTCACTGGACAATTTTATCTCAGATACGACACATGAGCTTAATACGCCCATTTCAGCCATTTTGATGACGATCCAATCCCTAAAGGGAATAGAGCCTAAAAAGTTAAAACGTTTGGAAGCCAGTGCCAAAAGACTCTCTGTCATGTACAGTTCTTTGACCTATAGACTTGAAGGTAAAGTAGAACCTCCTGAATATCTATCTTTTGAAAAGGTCATCAAAGAGAGGGTAGAGTATGTGAAAGAACTTATCGATTCAAAGCATATACAGATTACTCTTGATCTTGAGCCTACAGAGGTATATATGCCCGAAACATCATCTTACAGACTGATAGACAATTTACTTTCCAATGCTATCAAGTACTCTGATAGCGGAGACAGTATTGTCATTACACTTAAAGATAATGTCTTAAAGGTGAAAGACACAGGAATCGGAATAGATAAAAAAGTACAAGATGATATTTTTACCCGTTACCACAGAGAAAATGAAGAACGCGGGGGTTTTGGTATCGGTCTGGATATCGTACTTTCTATTTGCAAGAAGTACAATATCAAAATCGGGCTGGAGTCTACAGTAGGGAAAGGAAGCACATTTACACTTACTTTCCCAAAATTAAAAAAATAGTTCTATTCAACACTGTCCATTAAAATACCGATGATATCTGTCATGGTCAAAATGCCGTACAGTTCATTGTTATCAATAACCAGGAGACGTTTGATACTGTTTTGAACCATCATTCTTGCGGCATATTTTATATCGAGTTTTGTAGAGACAGAAAAGGCTGGAGTCGATGCAATGTCATAGACATTCAGAAGGTCAATATCACCATCTTCTGCAACAATGCTTTGTAAAATGTTTTTGAAGGTTACAAGCCCATATGCACCATCTTCGGTGCCTTTATCTACGATCACAGAACGTACTTTATGCATTTTCATGAGTCTAAGTGCTTCTCTTACAGTAGACATAGCTGAGATGATTACCAACCTCTCTTTTGGGGTCATTACATTTTCTACTAACATTTATTTCTCCTTTAGATCATTGATTTGATATCATGTTCGAATTTGTGCAGCTCTTTTGTGTCGAGTCCAGCCACATGACTTAATGGCATGGTAAATGCTAAACCAACATTATCCGGGTTATCAAGGTCGAATTTACTGCGAAGAGATCGCATTACCTGCAGCGATAGTTTTCTTGGCATTACAAAGAGTAGAACAGAGACATTTTCTTCAAGTGTAAGACCAAAGAAAACTTTTTTCTCCTCAAGTCCAATATTTTTTCCACGTAATATGGTAACCGAACCTGCACCTGCTTCTTTTGCAGTTTCTATAGCTGCTTCTTCATCTTTATCTTGAATAATCACGACGAGTGCGGTAAATTTCATGATGCTTCTCCTTCATATGTTGATTGTTCTTTTAGTTTCTTCTTTTTATAGTATTCTGCATGTATACCATATCCCATTACTGTGATCATAGGAAATAACGATGCAAAGGCAATAAGCCCAAACCCGTCAATCAGTGGATCACACCAATCAAGGTTTTCTGCTAATCCTAAACCCAATGCGGCAACCAATGGTACAGTCACAGTAGATGTAGTAACTCCTCCACTATCGTATGCGATAGGTATGATATAGTTTGGTGCAAAATAGGTGAAGATAATCACAAATATATATCCAACAATAATATAGTAGTGTATAGGGTCACCTGCAACGATACGGTATGAACCCAATGCAATACCGATCGCAACACCAAGTGCTACCACAATTCTAAGTATATTTTGATTAATGTTCCCTTCACTTATCTCTTCTGCTTTGATGGCTATGGCAAGAAGGGCAGGTTCTGCCATAGTGGTAGAAAACCCTATAAGAAAAGCAAAAAGATAGATAAGGAAAAAGTTATTCATATTGGTAAGTTGAAATGCTATGGTTTCGCCTATCGGGAAAAGACCCATTTCCAATCCGACAAGAAAGGCATAAAGACCTAAAATAACCATAATGATCCCTACACTTATTTTGTGTAATTGATTTACCGGCTTTTTGATGATCAGATATTGAAAGAAAAAGATGACTACAAGAATAGGTATAACATCCTTAATGGTATTAACGAGTTCCATAAAGGTATCATAGGCTGAGAAAGTGTAAGTGCTGGCTACTGATTTAGTTTTTTCAGCCACTTCTGTAATAACAGATGCTGCAGCAGGTGCATCAGCAAAACTATAGACGATAATACCGTATACCTGTACAAATATCATAGGCGTCAGTGAAGCAAATGCGATAAGACCAAAACCGTCTATCGCTGGATTGCGGCCTTTAATACTCGATGATAAACCTATACCTAAAGCAGCAACAAGCGGTACAGTAACAGTAGAGGTAGTAACTCCGCCACTGTCATATGCCAAGCCTATGATCTCTCTAGGTGCGAAAAAAGTAACAAGAACAACCAGGATATACCCGGCAATGATATAATAGGCAATAGGGTGACCAAGCAAGATGCGAAGCGTTCCAAGAGCAATGGCAAACCCTACAGACAGTGCCACCGTCATACGCAGCCAAAAAGCATCTACCAGTCCCTTGGATATAAGTGCTGCTTTTTCTGCAATAGCTATCAGAGCAGGTTCGGCTACCGTGGTTGAAAACCCTATAGTAAAGGCAAAGAGCAAAAGCCAAAACGTAGAGCCTTTTTTTGCAAAGTCTATGGCCAGTCCTTCACCTATCGGGAAGATACCGAGTTCAAGACCACGTATAAAAAGTGCCAAACCTACTGCGACAATAGTAAGTCCTACAATAATGGATGTGATATTATCAGGTACAGTTCGGATAAGTATACCCTGAAACAGTGCAACAACAATGATAATGGGAAGGAGATCTTTAAAAGAGTTTTTAAGATCCCCTGAAAATATTTTAAGGCTTTCTTTCATCATGACTAAAATTATATCTATTATAAGATTAGTCTATAGCCTTAAAAATGTTATTTTAATGCTGTGAAGTAAAATTGTATCTTTCCTTCACTTTGTTGACTATAGTATGAACATTTACTTAGTCATTTTTTGTTTTACATCCAGTGTTGATGCCAAGTAAAGCATAAGGGGGACACCATCCTATGATCGCTGTTAAAAGAACAACTCCTCCTACAACATCAGCAATGATATTATTATTCATCACTCCCCAAGCTACTAAACCAGCACCAACTACTGCTCTGATAATTCTGTCTATTTTTCCAACATTGCATGTCATGAACCACTCCTTTATTTGATATGAAAGCATAATTTCACACTTGTGTGTAATATACGTGTAGCTGAATACTGCTCAAAAATCACATAAAGTTTATGCTCGAAGATTAGAAATATTTATATTTTAATAATTATTATCATTTTTATCTTTTTTTAAGAAAAGTTCTGATAATTTACGATTTCGATAATAAGTATCAATATAAAACAAGGAAATAAAATGAAAAAAATGACAACAGTATTGAGTATTGCAGCTATGATGGCTATGAGTGCCCAGGCAGCCACATTGGAAGAGAGAGTGAAAGCATTGGAAGAGCAGAACAGTGTATTGACTGAAGAGGTTTTGGCTACACAAACAGGTGGGTTTACACTGGTTGATACAGAAAAATCATACAACGGTATGGGACCGGCAGCTTCAAAAATCTATTTTTCTAAAAATCCACTCTCTATAGGGGGATATGGGGAAATGTTCTATGCTAACCCAGATGGAACGGATGACTATGCAGATGTATATAGATTTATTACTTATTTGGGATATAAATTCAATGATTGGATCGTGTTAAATGCAGAAATAGAGTTTGAACATGGTGCTGACAGTAATAATGGCGGTAAAGTTGTTGTAGAGTTCCTCTATCTTGATTTTTTGCTCAGCGAACAGGCAAATCTAAGACTCGGGCATATACTTGCACCTATGGGACTTGTAAATCTTAGACATGAACCGACACTTTTTAATACGGTTCAAAGACCAGATATTGAAAAATATCTTATCCCAAGCACATGGCATGAAAACGGTGCTCTAGTATATGGTAGAATCGGTAATGCGGATATTGAATATACGGCAGGTGTGATGAATGCATTGAATCTTAACAGTGAAGAGACCAGAGCACCGGATAAGTCATGGATAAGAGACGGAAGATTGGGTTCAAGCAAGGATGCTTCATTTACGCCTGCATTTGTAGGTCGTTTGGATTATACGGGTATCAATGGACTAATGGTTGGTGCTTCTGTCTACTATGGAGATGGCTCAAACCTTAAAAACCCAAAATCAACTGATCCTATCCAGGATATATCGGGGCTTACTACAACGATGTTTGATATCCATGCTGCATACGATAATGGTCCTTTCTCAGCTTATGGACTTTATACACAGACCACTTTTGATGGTGCCGAAAAGCTAGGAAGCAGCAGTGCAGTTGAAAAAGCAAGCGGGTATTATGCAAATCTTTCTTATGATGTCTCTTCTTTAGTAGGACTTGAGTATAAATTACCGTTTTTTGTACAATATGAAAACTATAACCCTGTAGAAAAGACACTTGATGGTGCAAATGAAGATGAATTTCAGACAGAAATTGCTACAATCGGCGTCAATTTCTTCCCTGCTGACCAGGTCGTTCTAAAGGCTGATTATGCAATGAGAGAAGTCAATAATGTAGATACAGATACATTTTCGTTTGGGGTTGGATTTATATTTTAATAGATGGATAGATAATGACAAGAATCTTTTTTACACTGCTTTTTGGGATACTACTTTCCCAAAACAGTGTTGCTAAAACAAACACTTCTGTTGACACTGTGATAAAATCTTCATTTGCAGATGTCAGTACGATAGAGCCCAAACCGATCATTCTTACCCAAAAACAGTTTTCACAAGTACAATCCATGGCAAAAGCGGCTGTGGATACGAAAGTCTATCGTTATTACGATATTCAAAGTACTACAAAAAGATTAGGATATGCTGTACTTATTTCAAGAAAAGTAAGATCGAAGAAGGCTACTGTCCTCTATGCATTTGATAACTCCGGTACATTGAAGTTCACAGAAATCATGGTATTTGATGAACCGCCTGAGTATATGCCCAATAATACGTGGATGGGACAACTTCAAAACAAAGACAGGTCGATGAAACTGACCGTTGGAAAAGATATACCTACGATCAGCGGCGCAACCCTTTCTGCAAGGTCCATCACTGAAGGTGCAAGAGTGGCCAGGGCTATTTATGAAGTTGTTCTAAAGAAATAGAGATGAAGTTTTTAGTCACAAAAGATTTAGAGCATTTTGTACATTTGCGTTATTTAATGGTGGGTGTTGTATCTGCAATGCTTTTATATCTAGGTTTTGATATTTTGCTCCATGCTTATGTTATCGGTTTGGATATGCATAGTGTTTCAGTAACACTTTTTGGAGATACAGAGAATTTCATTGAACCGGTACTTATCGAATCCCTTCTGCTACAAGTACATATAGACCTTTTCATGACACTTTTTGCACTTTTGATTCTTTCGGCTGTCTATATACGTCTGTTTGCAGGAAGAGCAACGACAAAATGGATTGTACATATTTTGTTTATTACAGGCATGTTAGCGCCTTTAACACTTTTGCTTGCTTACTATGTAAGTGAATTATTTACAGCTGTATGGTTGGCCGGTTTTATATTTTGGCATGTGCTGGCATCCATTGTTTCTGTTATGATCTTGAAAAAACTTCTATTCAGATGAAACATTCAGCATTTTACAAAATCCCTGTAGTCTATATGCTTATCTACACGGTTCTGATATTGATAAGTGGATTATGGCTCTTTTTGCTCTCACAAGGCTTTGATACCATTGAGAGCCTGACAAATACGTTGCAAAATGTTATCAATACCCCGGCAGATAAAAGCATAGAAGGAGTTATAGAGGTTGTTACCCCGCATCTATTTGCCATAGGATCACTGATATTTGTGGTAGCACATTTCATGCTTTTCAGTACCAAAGTTCCGCAAAACCTCTCACTAAAGCTCGCAATAGTGCTTTTTGTGTTCGCACTGTTTGATATCTTTTCCTACTTTGCGATCATTTTTGGATTGGCGGTGTCAGGATGGATCAAACTACTGTCCATGTCACTCTTTGTACTTTCATTTTTGCTGATGATAGGACTGGTTGGTTTATCTTTGTGATCTAACCACTCTATGTCAGCGAGCTCCGTTAGGTTCCCATAGAGTATCTTTCCTTGTTTGTCAACTATTACAAAGCCGACTTCCTTCCTTTTTTTTAAAAATGCCAATGCTTCCGTCTTTGGCATGACAGAGAGTGCTGTAGCATAGGCATCTATCTGGGCATTGTTCGCCGTTGTAAAAAGTGAAACTGAAAGAAATGCATTGCCCTGTGCTGCTGTTTTGGGGTTGATAAGGTGATGCTCCTCTTTGCTATTGGCAAATCTTCTGTAAGGTCCACTTGTTGAGATAGAGAGTTGTGACGTTTTACTTTTTACTTTGGCAAATGTCAGCTCAGAATAGGGTGATTGCAGATGGACTTCACACCGATCGAGGCATCTGATATCTCCGCTGAGGGCAATGATGCCTTTTGTGATATTTTGCTCCTGAAGATACTGTGCAACTTTGTCTGCACCATAGCCTTTCCCCATACCGCCTAAGTCAATCGTGATGTTTGCATCAGTTCGAATATAGTTCTTCTCAACATAGATACCTTCTATATCACGATAAGCATAGTCCAGCATCTTTTTTGAAGGGGAATAAGTTTTTTCTTCACCAAAATGGTACAGCTCTTTTGTGATCGAACCGATCGTGATATCAAAGTACCCATTGGTCTGATCATAATATGATTGTGAAAGTGTGATCGCTTCAGCCAGGTAAGGGTCAAAGGCTATTTGGTGTATTTGGTTGAGTTTAAAAAGTGAAGCATTGGGATCATAGGTAGAGAGGGAAGTTTCAATGCGTTTAATAAGCTCAAAAGATCTTGTATGATGTTCGGATGCTGTTTTAGGGAGTGTGATGCTTACAAAGGTTCCCATGAGTACTTGTGTGCGTGTCTGCATCTCCTCTTGTGCCAAGAGAAGAAGCGGCAATAAAAGTACTATGAGAGATCGCATCATCTTTTCTCAAGGATTTCTATAATTCCCTTAAAACTCTTTTCATGTCCAAAACAGCTGCTGCTGTTACAAAGCATAAATCCGTCATTGGTGTCATTCTTGAAAAGAGAAAAAGGATGTGCCAATGTATCCAGATCCTTGAGATGAGGACTCAGTTTTTCTTCTTTTGCTTTAATGATGACATCATCTTTCAAATAACGGATGACCATACGGCTCATGCGCGGCGTAGAGATGGGTTGACGCATCACATCATAGGAGTGCATCTCCAGTGTTTTAAAGACAAACTTTTTGTAGACTGTATCGACCAGGGATGAGATAGAGTGAAGAACCGATATCATGGTCGCTACCGAAGAAGGATAGGAGCTGTCATAGATATCTGCATTGGTTTCAAATTCTCCGCGCGAGAACTTCCATTTCCCTCTATCATAATATCTCTCTATAGCCGAGTTTGCCAATTTGGTAGCGGTGATAAGATAGACCTCATTAAGCGTAGTTTCATACGCTTCTATAAGCACCTCTGCAAGATAGGCATAGTCTTCCAAAAATGCTTTGATCTTTGGTTTCTTGCCTATAAGCGCGGAGTGGAAGAGCTCAGAGTTGATATACATGCTTTCGAGCAGTGCATCAAGAGACTTGACAGCCGGTTTGAGATAGGTTTCATCAACACGGCTTGCTTTGAACAGTGCTTTGATCATCATGGCATTCCAGGAGACAATGACTTTTTTGTCTATAAAAGGGTAGATCCGTTTTTCTCTGCGTTTTTTGAGCGCTTGTATGGCTTGGTCATAGTATGGAATGTCATGGTTTACCGGATCATCGATCCTTACTATGTTCTTTCCTTCAAAGTTTCCTTCCTCTGTAATGTGAAGGGCCTCGGCCAATGCAGCGTGTTCTTTGGCAGGGATACCGGCTTTTTCAAAAGATTTCAAGGCTTTTTCATAGCTGTAAACAAAGTATTTTCCCTCTTCCCCTTCCGTATCGGCATCTGAAGCAGAGTAGAAAAGTGCATCCTCACTCATATTTTCCAGCATAAAGTCCAATGTCTCAAAAGCAACAGACTTATAGAAGTCATCACCGCTCACATGATAGGCTTTCAGATAGACTTCCGAAATTAGGGCGTTATCGTAGGTCATTTTTTCAAAATGGGGGACAAGCCATTCATTGTCTGTAGAATAGCGGCAAAAACCGCCATCCACAAGGTCTCTTAACCCACCTTTTGCCATAGAGATGAGCGAGTACAGAGCCATGTCACGTGTCTCTTTGTCTTTGGTGATACGAAAGATGTCCAAGAGCAGGTCAAGCAAGGAAGCCTGAGGAAATTTAGGGGCTTTGTTAAACCCGCCATTTTCATGATCAAAGAGTTGTTTTGCCTGGTCAGCAACCCTGTTGATGATACTGTGATCAAGCTTAGTAGCCTGTATCTTGTCCACTTTAGGGTTGAGAAAACGGAGTATCTCATCTGCTTTTTCTGTAAGCAGATCTTTCTCTTTGGCATACTTGTCTGCGATGACCTCGAGCAGGCTTGAAAAACTCATCATCCCATAGCGCGGTTCATCAGGAATATAGGTAGCCGAGTAGAAAGGTTTTTGTTCCTGAGTGAGGAAGATGGAAGTTGGCCAGCCACCTGGACGCTGGTTCATGAGCTGATAGACCTCCTGAAAGTGTTTATCGATATCAGGGCGTTCCTCTCTGTCAACTTTGATCGAGACAAAATGTTTATTGAGTATCTTTGCAGTGGCTTCATCTTTGAAAGATTCATTCTCCATTACATGGCACCAGTGACATGAACTGTAGCCAATAGAGAGAAAAATGGCTTTATTCTCTTTTCGTGCTTTTTCAAAGGCTTCTTCTCCCCATGGATACCAGTCAACAGGATTATGCGCATGCTGCTGTAAGTAGGGAGAGTGTTCATTTTTGAGATGATTTGCCATTTTTTACCTTTAAATGTAATGCTTGTTTAGTTTTTATTATTCAACTTTGGTTACTATTACACAGTCATACACAAATAGTACTATAGAATACTATAAAAGTCTAATATAAAAGAGAGAAAATGAACTATTTATTTAAAAAGATACTCTTATTGAGTTTCCTTTTAACTGCATTCGCATCTGCAGGTTTCGACAGTGCGCTCAAAAAACAGAAATTTTTATCACCCGAAGAAGCATTCCAAGTTACAGCGGTACTTCAAAATGATGTTATAGAAACAAAAATCACGATGGCTGATAAGATTCATATCTATAATGACACTTTGTTTTACAGAATCATCTCTCCTTCTAAAGTTGAACTGTCAGTCAAAAAACCTGAACCACATGAGTTTGATGGTGACAAGGTGTATGAAAAAGAGTTGATCGTTTCCATCCCTACCAAGGATATAGAATCAAAGGTTAAAGGCGATTATACGCTTGAGATAGAGTTTCAAGGGTGTTCAGATGCAGGTATCTGTTATCAGCCTATCAAGAATAGCTTTGTTTTCAAAGGGGCGGAACTCAATATTTTCGATAAGATCTCAAAATCTCTAAAGGAAGGGAATACTGCAAAAATTGCTGAATTGCTTGTTAATGAAAGCTCCTTCTTTATTTTGGTACTTTTCTTCATTTTCGGGCTATTGCTGGCATTGACACCATGTATCTTCCCTATGATCCCTATCTTGTCTTCTATTATCGTTTCACAGCAGGGTGGAAGCGAGAAACCAAGTGTGGCTCAGGCATTCTTTACCTCTCTGGTCTATGTCGTCTCTATGGCTCTGACCTATACTTTGGTAGGTATCATTGCCGGATTGGTAGGTGCAGATATCCAAACGGCGATGCAGAACCCTCTCGTATTGACCATCTTTGCAGGTATGTTCGTAGCATTGGCATTTTCACTCTTTGGGTATTATGAGATCGGACTACCTTCTTCATGGCAGTCCAAACTTACAAAGGTAAGTGATAATGCACAAGGTAAAGGTATCATCGGTACATCGATCATGGGAATTCTCTCGGCACTCATTGTTGGACCTTGTGTAGCACCACCTCTTGGCGGTGCAGTACTTTTTATCTCTCACACCGGTGATGCTTTCCTAGGCGGGGCAGCACTCTTTATCATGAGTATAGGTATGGGAATGCCGCTTCTGCTTGTAGGTATTGGTGCGGGTAAATTT
>DATCTA010000276.1:0-5238 GCA_036568165.1 Sulfurovum sp. | reverse complement strand
ACGACAAAATTTATATATAGCTTTTTGTAAAACTTTATAAAATATATAAATTTATAAGTTTTTTACTTACTTTTGAATTGGACCCAAATAAATAGTCTAACCAATACTTTTCAAATACTTAGCCACGGCATCCTCATCATTAGAATGAGGAAGCACAAGATCAGCAACTGCTTTGACTTCTTCCAAGGCATTTGAAACGGCCACAGAGGTTCCTGCAAGTTTGAACATTCCAAGGTCATTCACACTGTCACCAAAGACGGTTATCTCTTCGTGGCTACGTCCTAGGTACTCCATCACTTTTTGCATCGCATGGGCTTTGTCGCCCTCTGGGTGAAGGAGTGTGAGGAAGTAACCGCCACCGTATTTTTCAGGTGAGAGTTTGGCTTCTATACTTTTACCGAAGACTTTTTGTATCTCTTCATAGAGTGGTCGCAGTTGCTCTTCATACCCAAAGTAGACTATCTTTAGATTTTGTTCCATGGATTGGTTACTAGGATTAAACTGCATTCTTGGATCATCTTTATAGCCTTTGAGGACATCACGCTGGTAGTCGTTTAGTTTTCTAGGGTATAAAAAAGCTTCATTCAATGCTTTGTCCTTTACCCCTATTATAAAAGGGTCGATGTCAAAGCGCGATCCTACATCTACGATGGCATCACCAAGCTTTTTGTCTATGGTCTTTAGGTCTATCAGTTCGCGTTCTGGGGTAATGACGATAGTACCATCAAGCAGTATCATAGGTGCATTGATATGTATTTTTTTGAGCAATTCCTGTGATTTTTGAAAGCTTCTGGCAGTCGCTATGGTCATGATGGATGACTCTGCTTTTTTATTCCATATCTGAGCACTGAAATCACTGATGCTCAAGTCTGAACGTAAAAAAGTATGGTCAAGGTCAGTGATGTAGATAGGTCTGTTAGCCATTAGCTTGCAAATCCTGATTTGAAATCTGATTTTGCCTGTACGATGGCTTTTTGTTTCTCTTTTCTGTGTGTATCTTTTTCCACAAATATCTTCTTGCGTGTCACTGGGTCCATTTCAGTGTAATACATCACTGCAGAGTAGGTTCCAGGCGTAGGTGTAAAGATCTGTGCCTGTTCAGGGTTCATCTTGAGTTCATGGGTGGTAAAACGTTTGAGTTCATGCATATCTTTTTCTTCACAGCCAGGATGTGCTGCGATAAGATAATACGTGAGATACTGATTTTTGCCCATGTCTTTGTTGAGCTTGTCATAGAGTTTTTTAAAATCTATAAGGGTTTGTTTTCCTGGTTTTCCCATCAGATCAAGTACATGCTGCTGTGTATGCTCAGGGGCGACCTTCATCTGTCCGGAAATATGGTGCTCTACCAGTTCTTTTAGATACGAATATCCTTTGCGTTTATCTTCGGTGATAAGATCATAGCGTATACCGGAAGCCACAAATGCTTTTTTGATACCTTCTATGTTACGCACTTGTTTCATCATACCTATGACACGTGTGTGGTCAGGTTTCATAGAGGAACACAAGTGTCTTGAGTCTACACAGCGTTGGTGGTCACAAGTACCCAGTTTTAGTTTTTTGTTGCACTCATAACCGTACATATTTGCAGTAGGGCCGCCAAGGTCTGAAATGATGCCTTTAAAGTCTTTGTATTCTTTGAACTTGATAGCCTCTTTAACGATGGAACTCTCTGAACGTGTACGGATCGTACGTCCCTGGTGCACACCTATCGCACAGAAATTACATTCTCCCCAGCACCCTTGGTGTGTCATGATGGAAAACTTGATGGTCTCAAGACACTTTACCTTTCCTTCAGGACGATGATAAGGGTGGAGTTCTCTCGTGTAAGGCAAGGCAGCTACTTCATCCATCTCCGGTTCACTCAGATAATCACAAGGAGGGTTTTGTATGGAGTAACGGGTATCTACTTTTTGGCAGAGTCCTTTTGCAGCGATAGGGTCATTGTTATCATAAAAAAGATCAAAGAGGTCTATATATTTTTCTTTGTTATCCAGACACTCCTGGTGTGAAGGCAGCTGATGATATTTCTCTACAGGCTCCTTCGAGATGTAGCATACACCGCGTATATCTCTCCACTCTGTACCCTTATCAAGAGCTTGTGTAAGATCACGGATCGCCTGTTCACCCATACCATAGATAAGGATATCTGCTTTTGAGTCAAATAGAATAGGCTTTCTAAGTTTGTTCGTCCAGTAGTCATAGTGGGTGACACGTCTAAGACTTGCTTCGATACCGCCAAGTACAATGGGCACAGTGTCTTTGAAGTTCTGTCTTATCAAATTTGTATAGACTAGCACGGCCCGGTCAGGACGTTTCGTGTTCTTTCCCCCAGGTGTGTAGTCATCAGAGTTTCTGAATTTTTTGGTTGCGGTATAATTGGCTACCATAGAGTCTATGCTTCCACCGCTCACTCCCCAGTAGAGTCTAGGTTCACCCAAGCGTTTGATATCTTTATCGCTTTTGACATCAGGCTGTCCTATGATACCTACCTTATAACCCAGTTTTTCTAGCATACGACCCACTACAGCCACACCAATGAAAGGCGAATCAATGTAAGCATCACCGGAAACAAGTATTACATCACACTGTACCCATCCGAGTGCATCCATCTCTGCTTTGGTAGTAGGTAAAAAACCTTTGGTTAGTGAAAGGTCTAATTTGCTCATAAGTTACCTTTTAAATCTTGCAATAAAGATATAAATCAATTTGCCGGAATATTTTCGTATTATAGCCAATATGTAAATATTTTGGTTATTGCATCCATCACAGGATTATATATTTTGGTACAATAGTAATATTTGCATAGTTTCTCAAGGAAGTATATATGAAAAATGAACCGATACCTGAAAACAAGTTCAATCCTTTTTCCAACATTTGGATGATCATTATCGCAATGATAATAGGATTGCAGCTCTCTAACTATATCCTTTCTAAAGAAGAGAGTGAGACACTTTCCTATAATCAGTTTAAGAGTAAGATAGAACAGAATATCATGAAAGAGGTAAATATCAATGGTGATCAGGTCGTAGCTACTTTAAAATCCGATTTGGGAGAGAAGAAAAAATATATAAGAACAACGCTTCCTCCTTTCGAAGATCAATCCTTTTTAGAATTACTTGAGAAGAATCAGGTTGAAATGCATGTAGAGTCACAAAAAGAATCAAGCTTCTGGTATTCAATATTGATGCTTCTGCCGTTGTTTATCTTTTTGGGATTTATCTTTTACAGCTCAAGACGTATACAGAATCAGATAGGCAGCATGGGAGGAGGCGTATTTGATTTTATGCAGTCTTCTGCCAAGAAGTATGATAAGGAGCAGGTATCTGTCAAATTTGATGATGTGGCAGGTGTGGAAAATGCCAAAATCGAGCTCTACGAAGTGGTGGACTTTCTCAAAAATCCGGATAAATATGTAAAGATCGGTGCCAAGATCCCAAGGGGTATACTGCTTATGGGATCACCAGGTACGGGAAAAACATTGTTGGCAAAAGCAGTGGCGGGAGAGGCAGAAGTACCTTTCTTTTCCATCAGCGGATCTCAATTTGTAGAGATGTTCGTAGGTGTAGGTGCCGCAAGAGTACGTGACCTGTTTAAAAAGGCGAAACAGGAGGCACCATCCATTATATTCATTGATGAGATCGATTCTGTAGGACGTGCCAGAGGTGCAGGTATCGGCGGCGGTCATGATGAGAAAGAACAGACACTCAACCAGATCTTAGCAGAGATGGATGGATTTGAATCCGATGAGCAAGTTGTTGTCATCGCAGCAACGAACAGACCTGATGTTTTGGACTATGCATTGTTGAGACCTGGAAGATTTGACAGAAAGATCACACTAAGCCTGCCAGATGTGCATGCCAGAGAAAAGATACTCAATATCCATATACGAAAAGTGCGTATTGACAGTTCTGTAGACCTGCAGAAGATCGCCAAGATATCTATAGGGTTTTCCGGTGCTGATCTGGCGAATCTTGTCAATGAAGCTGCAATGCATGCAGCAAGAGAAGATCAAGAACTGGTAACACAGGATGACTTCATGTATGCCCGTGACCGTATCATCATGGGTGTCGAACAGGAGTTTGTACTCGATGAAAAAGATAAAAAACGTGTAGCTATCCATGAGAGCGGGCATGTTTTGGCTGCACTCTTGCTAGAACATGCAGATCCTATAGAAAAGGTCAGTATCATTCCTAGAGGTCAGGCGCTGGGAATGACAGAGCAAATGCCGTTAAAAGATATCAAGAATTTCCCTCAGGACTATTTGCTTGACAAGATAGGGGTAATGCTTGGAGGCAGGGCGGCTGAACGTATACTTCTTGGTGATCTCTCTTCTGGTGCAGCCAATGACTTGAAAGAGGCGACTTCCTTAGCTACACATATGGTCAGCCAATGGGGGATGAGTGAGGTACTTGGTCCTGTCTATTATCAAAAAGGTGAAGATCATGTGTTCCTTGGACGAGAAATGGCCATGCCTAAAGATTTCAGTGAAGCTACTGCTAAGATCATAGATGATGAAGTACGAAAGATCATCACGACCAAAGAAGAAGAAGTGATGAAGCTCTTTAAGACACATGAAAAAGATATCATGGCACTTTCAGACAAATTGGTGGAAAAAGAGCTTCTATATGCTGATGAGATTAGAGATATAGTGGCTCTTTAATCCAAACTCATATATTTTTTATTGTAGCAGACATCCATTTTGTTTACATTTATCTATCATTCTAGGCACGATCACAAACCATTGAATATACCCTACAATAGTATAAAAAATCCAATTAACAAATACAAATAAAAAGAAGCTTTCATGTGTTAAAAAATAATTATACACATGAAATACCTCATTGAGATAAAGTGTGATGATACCTGCCGGCATGATCAATAAACTTTCTATACCAACGAATAATACTTCAACATTTTCATGATTAGAGTTAAATATATAATATGCAGATACCAATAAAATAATTAATTGAAAAGATATCCAAAGTTTAAGTGCAACTATTCTCTGTTCACTCATTTTTTATCCTAAATTTATAACATTTATTTATATCTATTATAATATTTATAATCTTATAAAAAAATAAAGAGAGATTTCTGTCAAGTGAAAGAGGCTGAAGTGCCCGTTACAACGGTAAGTTTGTAACGAGTGAGAAGATTATCTTGGATTAATCTTCTTGAATTTTGTGCCTTCCATCGTGAAGCTGCCCATAAAACCTTTAGAATCAAAAACAAATGCCA
>DATCTA010000275.1:0-5418 GCA_036568165.1 Sulfurovum sp. | reverse complement strand
CTCGCGTATCATAATACTTTCTCAGTTCACGGATAGAAGTATAGGCCAATGCCGCACCTATACCAGAAAAGATACCAAGCAGATCATACTTGTCAAACGTCCCTCCCTCTGGCTGTGCTACCAGAACGATCCCTACAAACCCTATAACCACAGCAAGCAAGGCACTCTTATGCAGCTTCTCATTTAAGAAGAGGTAGGCAAAGATGGCTACAAATATCGGTGAAGTTTTATTGTACGTTACTGCCTCTCCCAGAGGGATAAATGCCATGATATAAAAATATGCCAAAAGAGCGGCAAACCCCATAGCTCCGCGAAAAAGAAGCAAAAACGGTTTGCCGCCTGTCTGCTTCAGAGGTACTTTATAAATCGCGATACCTACAAGAACCACGCCAAAGATATTTCTAAAAAAAGTCACTTCCACCGGAGGCAGTACCTGGCTTACAACCTTGGCAAAACCTCCCATAACGGCAAAGCTGAGAGAAGCCAATAACATCAACAGGATACCCTGATCCATATTTTTAATCATTTTCCTCAAAAGCCAATCCTCATGTTTCTAAACTATCTCTGAACATACAATATTGTTTGCAAATTTTGTGGAAGTGTAGCATAATACGCTTATGAACCATACGGAATTTTATACAAAACTTTTAACGCTTCCCATTGGTGCCTATGATGTGCACTATCTTGGAAAACGCTATCTTCTGAGAAAAGAAAGACTGCTGGATGGCAAACTTCTTAAGATCTATGCTGAAGAGCTGGGAGGCAATGACATTGTCAGCGGGAACTATTACCCAACTATCAAGAGAGGATTGCTAAAGCCCTGCGAAATGTCTGACAAAAAAGTGATTGATTTTGTTCTAAATATGCTTGTTACCTGACTCTTTGTAAATGAGCATCTCCGTAAAGCAGTATGTCCTTGATCACTGCTTTGTAGATAAACCCGTCTTCTGCTACACCAAGCAAAATATCACCTTTTTTCTTTCTGAAATTCTTTTGATGTATAAGCGCTTTTACATAGAGTTTAGCACCCGGACCAAGGTCTTTGATGTACGGTGCGGCCTGGGCATCACTCGGTGCTGTGATCTGGACTTTTCCATCCTGCTTTTCAAGACCTACGGCATGAAAAAGATAGGTTTTACCCTTTTGCTTGACTGCACTACCCAAATTAAAATAGAGTGTGAGCAGGTCATCAGTGGCATAAAAATCAAGTTTTTCGGTGGTATCGGAGATCAACTTGCCATTACGCCATTTTCTGTATCTTTTTGTCACATATTTGTTTTTGTGATCTATCTTGTACTCTTTGCTGACCTTTTTGTCTTGCTTTGTACTCACCATGGTATAGCTGTCAGCGACCATAAGTCCATTCTCCATATGCCCTTTAGAAGTATAATGTTCAGTGGGATTTCGCATCAGTACTTTCGCTAGACCTTCAACAATGACCGTCGTTTCTATCTTATAGCTTTTGCTATCTTGGGTCAAAGTATTCTTTATGGTTCCTACTTTTCCAAATATACCAAAGGTTGCCGTATAATCCAACTGTGTCACTTGAGCCCACGACAAGCTTCCAAAGAACAAAAACAAAGTGACTACCATACCTATACTTCTTGACACATTTATCCTTTTCATCTGGGTTTATCTAATTTTACTATAATTAGGTGTATAAAAAGTGAAGGATACCATAAAATGCCAACAACTGAAGTAAATGCAACGGAGCAAAATGTAACGATTGACTTGAATGTCATAGATGATCTGTCGATGAATCTTGAAGGAACGGTGCAAACCATGCTTGCACCCTTGTATGAGAAATATCCTTTTTTGGCACACACATTTTTAGATATCCCTTTAGCCAATCTATTTGCCGCCATTGCGGTTTTTTTACTCTTTTTAGCACTTCGAAAATTTTTCACCCACATTATCATGGGAACATTGCAGAAAATTGCAAAATTTAGCGATACCTACTATGATGACAAGATCATTTCAGCGCTGAAAGCGCCTTTACCTTTTACCTTTGTCCTGATAGGTACGCACCTCTTTTTTCTTCTAATTTTCAAAGAGACCCAACTGATCAAAGATATCCTCAATACACTTGTTGTTTTCACTGTCTTCTGGGCGATTCTCTCTGTTTTGGAATCCCTGCGAGGCTTATTTTACCAAGCCACTGGGAAATTCAATGCAGACCTGGCTGAAGAGATGGGAAATTTCATACTCAAAATTGTCAAATTCTTCATTGCCGCATTGGGTCTTGGGGCAATGCTTCAGATATGGGGCATCAATGTCACAGCGCTTATTGCCTCTCTAGGTCTCGGTGGTCTTGCCTTCGCCCTTGCTGCAAAAGATACAGCGGCAAACCTGTTTGGTTCTTTTGCCTTGCTTGCAGATAAGTCCATACGTATCGGCGAATGGATCAAAGTAGGAGGTGTAGAAGGTACGGTGGAAGATATAGGAATGCGTACGACCAAGATACGCTCATTTGAAAAATCCCTCATTACTGTCCCCAATCAGATCGTCTCCAATTCTCCTATCGAGAACTTTTCACGCAGAGGCGTACGAAGGATCAAAATGTATATCGGTGTCACGTATGGTACAACTGCTGATCAGATGAATGGAATTGTAAAAGATATCAGAGAGATGTTGCATAACCATGAAAATATCTCTCAAAATGAGACACTTCTGGTCAATTTTGAATCGTTTGGAGACTCTTCACTCAACATCTTCATCCATGCATTTACCAATACGGCAAACTGGGAGAGATATTTGAATATTCGTGAAGATATCCATCTAAAGATCATGAAGATCGTCGAAGATCACGGCTCTTCTTTTGCCTTCCCTTCACAGTCCCTCTATGTGGAGCAATTGCCCAATAAGAATATGATATAATTGCATCAATAAAAAAGAAAGAATATATTTATGCAAAAACTAAAAAAAGTAGCCATACTGGGACGACCGAATGTAGGAAAGAGTTCACTCTTTAACCGTTTGGCTAGACAACGAGATGCCATTACAGCCGATCTTTCTGGTACTACAAGAGATATCAAAAAACGTATCGTGACCATCTCGGGAAACCGTGATTTTGAGGTGATCGATACAGGAGGTATAGACTACTCATCAGAACTCTTTTCCAAAGTAGCCGAGTTTGCACTCAGAGCTGCAGATACAGCAGATATCATCATCTATATGGTTGATGGAAAAACATTACCTTCAAAAGAAGATAGAGAGCTCTTTTACAAACTGCAACAAATGGGAAAACCACTGGCCCTTGTTGTCAATAAGATCGACAACGATAAAGAAGAGGAGCGCTACTGGGAATTTCTAGAATTCGGTGCGGATGCAACCTTCCCTATGTCTGTCAGTCACAACCGTTACTTCAATGACTTCTATGCATGGCTGGAAGAGCTCATTCCACCTAGAGAAGAAGAGCCTGAAGGACTTGAACTGGAGGAAGACACGGACTTTGATCCTTTTGAAGAGATCGTCCGCGATATCAACAGTGTCAAAGAAGAAGAGCCTGATAACGAGATCAAAGTGGCAATTATCGGCCGTGTGAACACAGGAAAAAGTTCGTTGCTTAATGCCCTGCTGGGTGTAGAACGTTCTGTTGTCTCTGATGTTGCTGGGACTACAATCGACCCTATCGATGAAACGATAGAATACAATGACTACAAGATCACTTTTGTCGATACTGCGGGGATACGCAGGAGAAGCAAAATCGTTGGGATTGAAAAGTATGCACTGACACGGACAACAGAGATGCTGGAAAAAGCCGATCTGGTTCTATTGATGATCGATGCGACTGTAGGTGTGACGGAACTTGATGAAAGAGTAGCAGGTCTTATTGAAAAATACAGGCTTGCCTGTCTTATCGTTATCAATAAATGGGATATCAATGAAGAGAAAACCTATGAAGAGGTCGTTGAACAAATTCGTGATGAGTTGAAATTCCTGCACTATGCACCTCTTATCACCATCTCTGCAAAAACAGGGTTGCGTGTCAACAAGATACTTGACAAGGTCACTGAGATCTATCAACGCTACACCAGACGTATCCCTACTGCTGAGCTTAATGATACTATCCGTGAAGCCATTCGAAGACACCATGTACCGACACATAACGGTGCAGTGGTCAACATCAAGTTCGCAACACAGTATGAAACCAAACCTCCAAAGATCGCGCTTATAAGCAACAGGCCCGAATTCATACACTTCTCATACAAACGTTATCTGGCTAATTTCCTAAGAAGCAAATATGATTTTGAGGGTGTTCCTCTAGATATTGTTGCACGTAAACGGGGTGAGCGTTTTGACGAAGATAATTGAACACTCTAGGTGACCTCGGTATTCAAAATAGGTTTTTTACTTACTCTTCGCTATAATCTCCTAAAATTATTTTAGGATGATATATGCGTGTACTTACAGGAATTCAAGCTTCGGGAAAACTTCATATAGGAAACTATTTTGGAGCTATGAAGCCTATGGTAGAGCTTCAGGAAGAGCATGAACTTTTTACATTTATCGCCAACTATCACTCACTGACCACTTCAAAAGACGCAGCTGTACTTAAACAGAATACGATAGATGCTGCTGTAGATTATCTTTCTGTGGGTATCGACCCTGCAAAAACAACATTTTGGGTTCAAAGTGATGTACCTGAAGTACTTGAGCTCTACTGGATACTCTCCAAGTTCACTCCTATGGGACTATTGGAGCGTGCCCACTCTTACAAAGACAAAGTAGCTAAAGGTATCGCAGCCAATCATGCGCTTTTTTCATACCCTGTGCTCATGGCTGCAGACATACTGATGCTCGATACCCAAAAAGTACCTGTAGGAAAGGATCAGATCCAGCATGTCGAAATGACAAGAGATATCGCCATAAAATTCAACAATGAGTATGGAGAGATCTTTACACTTCCGGAGCACCTCGTACAAGAAGATGTAGCTACAATCCCGGGGATCGACGGACAAAAGATGAGCAAAAGCTATGATAATGCCATCGATCTTTTTATGGATGAAAAGCCTCTGCAAAAAAGATGTAACAAGATCATCTCATCTTCTACACCTATGGGTGAACCTTTAGAGTACGAAGGGGACAACATCTATGCACTTGCATCACTTTTCTTAAATGATGAAGAAAAACTTGAACTTCAAGCACGTTATAAAAGCGGTAAAGAAGGATATGGTCACTTCAAAAAATATCTCAAAGAGTTGATTTGGGAAGAGTTGGCAGAGGCGAGAGAAAAACGTGAATACTACCTGAACCATATGGATGAGGTACATGACATACTGTCAGATGGTGCCAAAAAAGCTAAAGCCATCGCAGCTAATAAAATGTCCGTCGTAAGAGAAGCTGTAGGAATACTGTAAAGTAACTCCTACACTTGCTTCCTCTACTCCTCATCTTCTAGATCGATATCCTCATCAG
>DATCTA010000274.1:0-11441 GCA_036568165.1 Sulfurovum sp. | reverse complement strand
TCTTACAAAAAGATGGCTATAAACATATCAGCGAAGCGATCGGAGCAGATTACAAATGAGACTAAAACAGGTCAAATCACTTATAACACTATTTATCGGACTTACGTTCACAACAGGAGTATCAATGGCTAATTCATTGCCGCAACATTTTACAAAAACACTGGATAACGGTATGGAGATCGTTGTCATACCTATGGATAATGATTCAGGTGTTATCACAACTAATATTTACTACAAAGTAGGAAGCAGAAACGAAGTACTTGGGAAAAGCGGTATGGCACACATGCTTGAACACTTAAGTTTCAAGTCTTCAGAGAAGCTCAAAGAGGGTGAGTTTGACATGATAGTAAAAAGCCGTGGCGGTGTTAACAACGCGGCTACCGGTTTTGATAAAACATACTACTATATAAAAACGGCCAGCAAAAATTTGGCACTTAGTCTGGATCTCTTTTCTGAACTCATGCATAACCTCAAACTTACCGATGAAGAGTTCCAGAAAGAGCGTGATGTCGTTGCTGAAGAGAGACGTCTGAGAACAGACAATAACCCTATGGGCTACCTTTACTTCAGGGTTTTCAATACACATTACACCTACCACCCATACCACTGGCTCCCGATCGGGTTCATGGAAGATATCCTTGCATGGAAGATAGAAGATATCAGAGAGTTCTATCAGCGCTATTATCAACCAAGCAATGCGATCCTGGTCGTTGCAGGCGACATCACGCCTGAAGAGGTTTTCACTGAATCGCAAAAATATTTCGGACACATTAAAAATAAACGTGAGATACCAAAGGTCACTGCAGTTGAACCTAAGATAGATGGTGCAAAGAGAGCTGTCCTTCATAAAGAGAGCAATCAGGTCGACACACTGGCTATCACCTATGCGATTCCTAACTACGAGCATGATGATCAGATAGCACTTTCAGCGATCAGCCATATACTCAGTGCAGGGAAAAGTGCACGCTTTGAGAAAACACTTGTGAATGATAAACAGTTGGCAAACCAGATCTATGGGTACAATATGGAGCTTACAGACCCGGGTGTGTTTCTCATCATGGCAATGTGTTCACCTCATGCTTCTGTAGAAACCTTGGAAAAAGAGATACTTGCAGAACTTGAAAAGATCAAAAACGGTGATGTTACACAAGCAGAACTCGATAAGGTCAAGATCAATACAAAGGCAGAATTCATCTACTCTTTAGAGAGCTCAAGTTCCGTTGCAGGACTCTATGGAGATTATCTTGCCAGAGGAAATATAAAGCCTTTACTTGAATATGAAGAGAAATTAGATAAAATTACACTCAAAGACATTAGCGATACCGCTAAAAAATATTTTGATCACAATTTTTCAACAACTGTTATTTTGAAAAAAAACTAGGATAAAAGAGATGAGCGACTATATTACTGGTGCAACAACTGCACTGATCACACCATTTAAAAATGGTACTTTAGATGAAGCAACCTATGCAGATCTCATCAAAAGACAAATAGCAAACGGTATTGATGCAGTATGTCCTGTCGGAACTACAGGTGAAAGCGCTACACTGAGCCATGATGAGCATAAAAGATGTATCGAGATCGCCGTTGAAGTCTGCAAAGGTACCAAGACCAAAGTACTAGCAGGTGCGGGAAGCAATGCAACACATGAAGCTATTGACATTGCAAAGCATGCAGAAGAGTGTGGTGTAGATGCGATCTTTTCAGTAAGCCCCTACTACAACAAACCAAGCCAGGAAGGTCTCTACCAGCATTATAAAGCCATCGCTTCAGCCGTAAAAGTCCCTTTTATGCTCTATAATGTACCAGGACGTACAGGGGTTGACATCCTCCCTGATACAGTTAAAAGGCTCTATGATGATGTAGAGAACATCATGGGTATCAAAGAGGCTACAGGGTCTATAGAGAGAACAGTTGAACTACTGGCCAAAGTACCTGATCTTTACGTATTTTCGGGTGATGATGTTATAGACTTTCCTATCTTGGCAAGTGGAGGAAAAGGGATCACATCTGTAACATCCAACCTTTTACCAGATATGAAAGCCGACCTGACACATGCGGCCCTGAAAGGTGATTTTGTTACATCAAAAGCCATCAATGATAAACTTTTTGAGATCAATAAAGCACTTTTCTGTGAAAGCAATCCTATTCCTATCAAAGCTGCAATGTATATCGCAGGTCTTATCGATACACTCGAATATAGATTGCCGCTTGTCGAGCCAAGTACAGAAAATATGAAAATGATCGAAGAAGTAATGAAACAATATAAAATAGTAGGAGCGTAATATGTCAAGCATGAAAGGAAAAACACTTGTAATTACAGGTGCGACAAAAGGTATAGGGAAAGCTGTAGCCGAGAAATTTGCACAAAACGGTGTAAATGTCGCATTTACTTATAACTCTAACAAAGAAGCTGCAGATGCGATCGCTGCAGAGTTGGAAAGCAAGTATGGTATAAAAGCAAGAGCATATCCTTTGAACATATTGGAGCTTGATGAATTCAAACCGCTATTTGAAGCGATCGATAAGGATTTTGACAGAGTAGATTTCTTTGTCTCTAATGCTATGATCTATGGGCGTCCTGTGGTTGGCGGTTATGGTAAATTTATGAAACTAAGACCTAGCAAAGGGTTAACGAACATCTATACCGCAACAGTGGGTGCTTTTGTCCGCGGTTCACAAGAAGCAGCAGTCCGTATGGAAAAAGTGGGCGGCGGTTCGATCATAACACTCTCTTCAACAGGTAATCTTATCTACATCGAGAACTATGCAGGTCACGGTACGAACAAAGCAGCAGTCGAAGCTATGAGCCGTTACGCAGCTGTGGAACTGGGTGAAATGGGTATCAGGGTAAATGCCGTATCGGGAGGGCCTATTGATACAGATGCACTCAAAGCATTTACAAACTACGAAGAGGTAAAAGCTGAAACGATCAAACGTTCCGCTGTAAACAGAATGGGAAGCCCTGAAGATCTCGCAGGTGCTGTTTATTTCCTATGTACAGACGAAGCATCATGGATCACAGGACAAACACTTGTCGTTGATGGTGGGACAACGTTCCGTTAATAGAGTATTCCTCTTTTCTTCCCATAAATCATGCGAATGCATGCCTGTCACTATGAACACCCTTGAAAGCGCAGCGATTTGAGAATAGTGACGTTTTTTTTTGCTTCGTTTTTTTCTAAAAAAATGAAGAGGAATCAACATCCCAATGCAAATTTGAGGAAATATAAGGAGCAAGATAATGAATAAAGCACAGATCTTTAATATCCCAAACATTCTAGCATTCATTCGTCTTCTTCTTGCCCCTATAATGTTCCTTTTCCTGGTCAACCAGGATGCATCCATTTTTGATGGCATACACCCCTCTTGGCTCAACTACTTTGCAGCTTTTATATTTGTTGTGGCTTCTGCTACAGATTTTTTTGACGGTTACATTGCACGTACGTTCAATCAGATCACGACCTTAGGCAAGATCCTTGATCCTTTGGCAGACAAGATGCTTACACTGGCAGGATTTCTAGGTTTGATGATGCTTGGTTCTGCATCACCTTGGGCGATCTTCCTCATCCTTACAAGAGAACTCTTCATTACCGGCCTAAGAGTATCGGCTGTCAGTCAGGGACTTGATATCGCAGCATCATGGATGGGTAAGGTCAAAACAGTTGCACAGATGTTCGCCATTGGTTTTTTACTGATGCAATGGCCAGGTGCCCAACTGCTCTTATGGATAGCTGTCGCACTCACCCTTTATTCAGGCTATGAATATGTCAGGGATTTCTTCAAAAATACTTCTAATCATTAAATTGATTAAAATTTAATCAGCTTTCCGTTTATTTTTCATTTACTCTCATGTTACACTTCATTATCCAAATTTAAAACAAGGATTTAACATGAAGTTAACAAAATTAAGTTTAGTAGCAGCATTGGCTGTTAGTTCGGCATTCGCAGGTGGAGACATTGCTCCAGTAGAACCAGAAGTTGCTCCGGTAGTTGAAACATCAGCGACAACGATCAATGGTAAAGCAGTACTTTACTCTTTCACAACAGATGGTTATGGTAGTTTAGATTGGTATAATGGAGATAGCAGTGCATTAGGTGCAGCTGTTACTTTAGATGTTTCACACAAAATTACAAATAACATAATAGCGAACGTAACTGCAGTAGGTTTTACTAACCTTACAAATTCCTATAACAATCCAGATGTTTGGAATCAGTTCGAAGGTGAAGAAACAGCTGCTTTTTTAAACGTTGCTAACATCACTGCAGCATATGGTGATACAACTTTCGTTCTTGGTCGTCAGCTTCTTGACACACCAATGATTAAAAGTTTTGACTGGTTATTGGCTCCAGGTTCATATGAAGCATATTCAGTTGTAAATAAATCAATTTCTAACCTTACATTGGTTGGTTCATATATTGAAGCATATAGACAAAACGGATCAGGTACTGACTTTGCTGAAGCAGTTGGAGACAACTGGACAGTAGGTGCTTCATATAGTGATGCATTTGATGCAAGTGTTTGGTACTACAATGTAGATCATTTAGACTATACTCAACTATATGCTGATGCTGGTGTCGAAGTATCTGGTATTAAACTTGCAGCGCAATATGTAGATACTGATTGGGATATGATGGATGATTCTACAGCATATGGTATTAAAGCTTCAACTACACTAGCTGGATTTGACCTTGCAGCAGCATATGTAAATGTTGAGGATGCTCCAGCAGGATATCTTGATTATGATGGTCTTTATACAAGTATGTGGATGACTGTTGCTTCTAACTCAGTTGGTGATTCTTGGATGGTTTCTGCAGCAACTGAGTTCAGCGGAGTTTCTGTATCTGCTGCTTATGGTGACTATGAATATGAAAATGGCGTTGAAAGTGGATCAGAATTTGACCTTATCTTAGGATACGGAGTTACTGACAGTATCTCTCTAGATGCTATCTATACTGTTACTGATTATGGTTCAGGTGATGGTGATGAGCAAGTTATGGAGCTTATCGCAACCTACAAATTTTAATCAAAACTTGTAATCTCCTAAAACCCGTTTTGAATACACCACTCTCCTCGGAGAGTGTGCGGGCCTTCTATATTTAAATCCTATGAATAAAATCTTTTAAGCACTTTATCGATCTGATCTTTTGTGTTCTGTAACAGAAGTATGCTTTTAGAAGAGAGTTTTCCCTCCTGAGACATAGGTGTATGTATAAAGTCTTTGATCGTATGTATAAGTTCTTTAGTATCCCGTATCTCTATAAAAGATTTATCGTGATAGTCTGTACTCTTCTCTTTTTTGCCTTCTATATAAAGAATACGCTGAAGTTTTCCTTTCTGTTCATTGAAAACAACTTCATAGGTCTTCAATGTCTCTATCGTATCTTTGATGTGCGCATCTACCTTGTCCATCTCTTCTTTACAGTTGGCTTTCTGTTCTGTATAGAGTTGTGCTTCTACAAACTGCTTGGCTGCAAAATGAAGATTGCTGTTTGCTCTTAAGCTGACACGTAACATATAGATCAGTATCATAACCAGAAGTACCAATACACCAAATACAGCTGCACCTATATTAACATTCTCATGTATACCAATGATCGTACTGAACCATGCTAAAAGACTTTGGACAATATCCTCTGAAGGTACTTTAGTTACATTCAAGGTCATGTCAAGCTTCTCTGTTGCAAGGTACACCAACCCGATCGCCGTTATAGCTCCTCCCAAAAGTGCAAGAAGCAATCCTGTAAATTTACCGCTTGAGATATCCTTGAGAACGATCGGCTTCAACTCCTCTTTTGTTTCAAAAACAACTATGTTTTCTTCTTCCTGGTGATCATCCTCAGCCTGATGATCCAGTTTTTCAACCAAAGAGATACACTCATCCAAGCCACCTGACTTGAGTTGTTCTTTTGCATCATTATACTCTTTGAGATCAGATTCAAGCAGAAGTCTGCATTCTTTCATATTTTCATTGGCTTCTTGAACGATCTTTTTGGCTTTCTCTACAAGCCGATGCGCTTTTTCATTTTTTTTCACTTTTGCCGGTATAGGTGCACTCTCCTTAGCATCTTCAACCTCTTCTGCCATCTCCTCTTCGATCTGAGATATCTCCTGAGAAGCCAGCTCTTCTATATTCTCTTCAACATTCTCATTGTCAGCCACTTCGATCGTATCTTCTACGATATCAAAAGCTTCATTCTGTGCTTCCTCAACGATCTCATCGATCATTTCAGAGGCTTCATCTTCAACATTTCGGATTACATCATGCGTTAATTTATTCTTTTCTTCCATCTTTCCCATCCTTCTGTTTTATTTTAGCAGAATTTTCTATTATACTTTTAATCTATATCAACTTTTTACCACACTTAGATATAATGCATATTATCATAATTATAGGAATTATATGGGCATTTTAATTGCACTTCTTGTCTTATCGATACTTATATTTTTTCATGAACTTGGACATTTTGCGGCTGCACGTTATTTTGGTGTGCAAGTAGATGTTTTCAGTATTGGTTTTGGTAAGAAACTATACTCTAAAACAATAGGAAAAACAGAGTGGAGCATCTCAGCCATCCCACTTGGCGGCTATGTCAAGATGAAGGGTCAAGATGATACTGATCCTACTGCCATCTCTTATGATCAAGATTCATACAATGTTAAAAAACCATGGCAGCGTATCATCATCCTGCTCGCCGGACCATTTGCCAATTTTTTACTGGCATTCATACTCTATTTCGCGATCGCAAATATCGGGGTTCCCAAGCTCTTACCCTATGTAGGTGAAGTAGGGAAAGATACACCGGCATTTAGTGCAGGATTGACCAAAGATGACAAGATCATTCAGGTCAATGGCAAAAATATACGTTTCTGGGAAGAGATCGGCGAAAGTATCAACGGAACCAAAGATGATATCACACTCATAGTTGAGCGTGGAGATCGTCTGATCACACTGCTGCTTACACCCAAGATCATCGAAGATAAAAATATCTTTGGTGAAAAGATCACCAGACGTATCATAGGGATCAGCCCTTCAGGCAAACAGACTACGGTCTATTTTGGATTGATTGACGGACTTGGTTATGCATGGGAAGAGACAAAACAGGCTTCTTTACTGATCGTTCAAAGTGTGCAAAAGCTGATCACCGGGGTTGTCGGTGCAGATAAACTCGGTGGGATCATCACTATCGTAGATGTCACAGCTGAAGCAAGTTCTGCCGGCATACTTGCTCTTTTCTTTTTTACTGCACTTATCTCTGTGAACCTGGGCGTACTCAACCTTCTGCCTATACCTGCATTGGATGGTGGACATATCATGTTCAACCTCTATGAGATCTTTACAGGCAGAAGTGCCAGTGAACAAGCGATGATGTACATGACCATCATAGGTTGGACGATTTTGATCAGTCTTATGATGCTTGGACTCTATAATGATATCAACAGACTTTTAGGAGGGTAAAGATGGCAATATTGGGTAAAGAACACTTAAGAGCAAACCTGGATGAAGTAATCTGGAACATAGAACAGGCACGTATATCCGTCAGTGAACATCACATTGTAAAATTGGTCACTGTAGCAAAATATACAGAAGTTGAAAACATCGCTACTCTTTATGAACTTGGACAAAGAGCTTTTGGTGAAAACCAGGTGCAGCAGCTAAGAGAACGCATGGAAGCACTCGATGCACTTCCTCTTGAGTGGCATATGATAGGAACACTCCAAAAAAACAAGATCAACAACCTCATCGATCTTCGTCCATCTCTCATGCAGTCGCTTGACAGCATCGACCTGGCTACAGAGCTCAATAAAAAACTTTTGGTCAAAGAGTCAAAAATGAACTGTCTACTTCAGATCAATGCAGCCAATGAAAAGAGCAAATCAGGTGTCTGTATTGAAGAAGCTGTAGATATCTATCACACTATCAAAAATACCTGCTCTCAGATCAATCTCAAAGGTGTGATGACCATAGGTGCACACACGCAAGATACAAAACTGATACAGCAAAGTTTTGAAACCACGCATTCTATCTACGAAAAGCTGCAAAAAGATGGTGCTACTATCTGTTCAATGGGAATGAGCAGTGATTATGAACTGGCTATAAAATGTGGATCTAATTTAGTGCGTGTGGGCTCGGCACTGTTTAAATAAAATAACCTACAGGCTTGAAGACCAAGCCTGTGTCGATCAGGCAACAGCTTCCTTGCAGTGGCTGCATACGCCATAAAGATTGATCTGCTGCTTACTGAGTGTAAAATTCTCTTTTTGCGTTATAGAGGCAAAAAGGTCATCAGCAAAAGAATCTTTTGGCTTATCCTCTACCTCGCCGCACTCTGTACAGACCAAATGTATATGATCCTCTTTACAGAGTTCATATTTGGATTTATTACCTGAGATAGGCACTTCTACAAGAACACCTTTCTCTACCATTAAAATGATGTTCTTATAAATTGTGGCAAGAGAAAGAGATGGATGGGTTTTGATCACCTCATCATAAATGGCATCAATGGACATATGTCCATGCGCTTCTATACGCTCCAATATATTCATACGCTGATATGTTGCTTTAAGCCCGCTCTCCTTGAGCAGTAATGCGTAATCTCTCATCGTTATCCTTTTAATGTATATATAAAACTAACACTATAACTTTATATATACATCCCCATCATGGAGATGGGAATATATAAAGTCTTATAGATCGTTTTCGTGTTTTGCAAGATACTCTGCAACACCTTCAGTGCTTGCTTTCATACCTTCGTCACCTTTTTGCCAACCAGCCGGACATACTTCACCATGCTCATTCGTAAATAGCATTGTGTCAACCATTCTGATCATCTCATCGATGTTTCTACCTAGTGGAAGGTCATTTACTACAGCATGTCTTACTGTACCGTCTGCATCGATAAGGAAAGAACCTCTAAGTGCAACAGCATCATCAAAAAGTACATCGTAATCTCTTGAGATCTGCTTGTTAAGGTCAGCTACCAGAGGGTATTTGATACGACCGATTCCACCATTTTCTACTGGAGTCTCTCTCCATGCAAAGTGACTGAACTGAGAGTCGACAGATACACCGATTACATTAACACCTCTGCTTGTGAACTCTTCAATTCTGTGTGAGAATGCGATAATCTCAGATGGACAAACAAAAGTAAAGTCAAGTGGGTAGAAGAAAAGAACCGCACCTTTTTCACCTAGGTTTTCATAAAGATTAAAGTTATCTACAATTGAACCGTCCGCAAGAACAGTAGTTGCTGTAAAATCTGGGGCTTTTTTAGTTACTAACATATTTTTTCCTTAAAGATAATTTTTATTAACAAGGAAATTTTATCAGAATAACTTTAAAAGAAAATTAAATCAAAAAGGAAGCAGCCCAAACCTTCTTATAAATGTCTCATCTATATCAATGATCCCTTTTTCCTGCAGCATATCCAGTACCTCTTTCGTACAGAATGTGTCTCCCGGCCACTCTCTATGGTACCCGTCCACTTCACTCTTATTGGTCGCATCAATAGATATGAACGGTTCAAGCAGTACATCTCTTTGCGCATCGATGTTATTGACCACACGCCAAATAAGCATATAGGGATCATTAATGTCATTATTGGCTTGATCAACAATAACGAGCAGTTTTATGTGTTTTTTCAAACCTTCAAGTTTTTTAATTAGCTTTAGTTGAGACTTTTTCTTCTCCACACTGATAACGCAGATAGGTGTCTTGGTATGTGTCATAAACTGTTTTACATCTACTACTCTCTTGCTGATCTCCTGCATCTTATTGAGTAGTTCTTCATCGGTAAGCAGCTCTTCCACACCCTCTTCTATTTCATCTCCTGTGGCATCTACTCCCAATTTTCCACCGACAAACTGTTCACCCGAAGCATGATCAAGATGATCTACTATCCCTTGTGTAATAAGTATCTTCTTTTTATCAATACGGTTAAGTATGTGTTCACTCAGTGCCTCACTCTCTTCAAGATCAGGTGCATCTTCTCCAACGAAGACCGCATGTTTTACAAAACTCATCTGCCCTACACCCCAAAAGGCATGCATGAACTGTTGTGCATGTCCTTTGTAGAGTGTTTTCATCTTTGCCAGTATAAGGTTGTGAAATACCCCGTTTTCAGGCATGTTGTAATCTATAAGATCTGGGGCCATCGGTTTGAGCATCGGCAGGAAGATACGCTCTGTTGCCCAACCCATATACTTGTCTTCCAATGGAGGTTTTCCAACCACCGTCGCCTGAAAGACCGGGTGTTTTTTCATCGTGATCGTCTCTACTTCCATGACAGGAAAAGGCTCTTTGAGTGTATAGTATCCCGTATGATCGCCAAAAGGACCTTCAATTTCCATTTGCTCTGGATCAACAAAACCTTCTATCACCACATCCACATCACGGGGGATATAGATATCATTGGTGATCGATTTTACCAATTGTGCATTTTTGTTACGTACAAAACCATAGAGAAGCATCTCGAACATGCCATGTGGCATAGGCGCCTGTCCGCACCAGATATAAAGCGGGTCACCGCCTATAGCAACGGTCACAGGCATCTTCTTGCCTGCTCTTTGGTACTGATCAAAAAAGTGGGAAGCATCTTTATGTATCTGCCAGTGCATTCCCAGTCTGTTCTTATCATACTGCTGCAGCCTGTACATACCAAGGTTTTGCATCTCTCCGTCAAGACTTCTTGTGTAGACCTGTCCCATCGTGATAAAAGGTCCGCCATCCTCTTCCCAGGTCTTGAGTATCGGCAGTCTGTCAAGATCAACATCCTTTTTAGGAATGATCACCTCTTGGCATTCGCCTTTAAAATGGACACGTTTGGGAAAAACATTTTTAAGTGAAAAAAATTTAGGGACCATGGCCAGTTTAGCTTTGAACCCTTTTGGCGGTTTGAGCTTAAGAAGTTCATCTATCCCTTCTGCAATTTTGTCAGGATGTTTGCCTAATATTTTTTCAGTAAGTGCTTTATTTGCAAAGATATTCATCAGTACAGGCATATCATACTCTATACCCTTGGCCCTATTTATAGGATGGGTAAACAAAAGTGGACGTGAATCTTCTCCTTTTACCTCTATATAGGCTACATGGGGGATCTCAAGTTCCACATCAAGCGGTTCATCTATGATCTTTAAATTTCCGTTATCTTTCAACCACTGTACTACATCTTGCATGAACAAACCTTTGCATTTTATTGAAAGGATTATACCAAAAGTGGGTTATACAAGCGAATACCTGCAGATACCCCAACGGCATCACTAGCTTCTTTGACTCTCTTTTAGTTTAGATGAGTACAATTAAAAATAGAACTGTTCTGCTACATCTACAATGAAAACTCAGACTTTACAAAAGAAAAAAGGGGGAATGAATGAAAATCAAGAGATCACTGAATGCTTTGTGGACAGATATGATACTTTTTATTCCACTTTCCACATTGGT
>DATCTA010000273.1:0-2683 GCA_036568165.1 Sulfurovum sp. | reverse complement strand
TGATGAAAATGGTAAACCGTTCAGCTTGGAGGATGGGACTATTGCGATCACACAAAGAAACGATGCATTGGGTGAAGTAGCTAAAGAGAATGATGGTGCATATGTGGTAGCAACTACAGGAAAAGAGGATATTACAGAGTTGGTCTCCGTGATACGAAGTAAGTATAAAAATCAGCAGCAGGGTGAAGTAAGGATCAAAGAGCGCGTAGAGTATTTTTACTATCCGCTTGGGGCTGGAGTACTGTTGTTGCTGATCGCATTCAGTTCAATGCCTAGAAGGAGAAGTGCATGATAAAATCAATTTTTCTTTTTGTTGCAGGTGTTGTCACTTTTGTCAATGCAGGATTGACAGATTTTAAAACGATTGAAAAAGCCAATAAGGCTTATGAAGCAAAAGAGTATGGTAAGAGTGTTTCTCTGCTTAAAGGATTAGATATACAAAGTCCTCAGAAGCATTACGATATAGGAAATGCACTCTATAAAGATAAAAAATATAATGAAGCGTTAGAGGCATATGATAAAGCAGCAGGTATAGATGAAGCAACCAGGCTGCACAATATCGGTAACAGTCAATTTCAGAAAAAAGAGTGGGACAAAGCCATTGAAGCGTATGAAGAAGCTTTGAAACTCAAAGAGGATGAAGACACAAAGTTCAATCTTGAATTGGCAAAAGAACAGAAGAAAAAAGAGGAACAACAGCAGCAGCAAGATCAGCAACAAAACCAACAGGATCAAGAGAAGCAAGACCAAAACAAAGATGATCAAAAAGATCAAGATCAAAAACAGAATCAAGATCAAAAAGGTCAAGAGCAGCAAAAAGAGAACCAGCAAAATAAAGATCAAAAAGAAAAACAGGACCAAAAGCAAAAAGAGAAAAAAGAGGGTCAGAAAAAAGAGGATAAAAATAAAGAGCAGGGTGATAAGGAAAAATCAGATGCCAAAAAAGAGCAAAAACCTCAAGATCAAAAAGGTGACAAAGAGTCAGGTCAGCCTAAAGGACAAGAGCAGATGAACAAAGAAGATAAACTCAAAGAGCAGGAGTTAAAACGCCTCATGAAAAAGATGGGACAGAAAAAAACACCGACGATGATGTATCAGATGGGTGAAGGTAAAGAAGGTGAAAGGAGTGAAGATGCGAAACCTTGGTAAAGTATTCTTGTTTATGACATTGGCATTACAGCTTGTCTGGGCTGATGGGGTAGAAGCCACTGTTTCCAGTACAGAGGTGGTAAGCGGGAATCCTGTACAGCTGAAGATCACAGCTACAGGTGATGATGCACAATTCCCGGATATCCAAATGATTGATGGTCACAGTGTCATAGGCACCAATTCAGCAAGCAACAGTTCGTATAGTTTCATAAACGGAAAAATGAAAAGTGTGCATACTACGACAAGAACCTATACTTTCATCCCGAATCAAAACGTTACCATCCCTTCCTATGAAGTGCAGATAGACGGAAAAAGTTATAAAACAGATCCTATCGAGATCAAAATGGTCAAATCCAATGCACCTTTAGGACAAAGTGATGAGATATTCTCTTTACAGATGCGTGCCAGCAAAACCAAGGTCATGGTGGGCGAATCACTCATGGTAACAGTCTACTTCGCCCTTAAAAACGGTGTAAGACTCTCACAAGATATACAATATAATGCTCCTGCTTTCCCAGGTTTTATGGTAACAGAAGGTGAAGAGCAGAATGCCTATATCAAAGGCAACTACCAGATACAGGAAGTAAGATATATCCTTACAGCACAACATGAGGGGAATTTTACTGCAACCCCTGCGATGGCAAAAGTGGGTATAGCCGATAGAAGCAGAAGAGACATTTTTGGTATGAGTATCGGCACTAAATGGAAACAGATGGCATCAAATACACTCAACATAGAAGTCCTGCCTCAGGCTCAAGAGAGTGACCTCATAGGTGACTTTACACTCACTGCAACGATAGATGCACAGGAGGTCAAAGCCAATAAACCCGTAAACCTCACGGTAAAAATAGAGGGTAAAGGCAATCTTCAAAGTTTTGAGTTTCCTAAGTATGATATAGACGGGGTAACGGTTTATAGTGATGAAGCGAAGATCGAGACCAAAGTAGTCGATGGTGAACTTCACAGCTCTTACTCTCAAAGTTTTGCTTTCATTTCAGAGGAGGACTTTAGTATCCCTTCACGAAGTTTCTCGATGCTCTCAACCCAAGATCGTCAGTTAAAAGAGTTGCATGTCAATGGATATGATATCAGGATCAAGGGAAGCCCTGCCACTCCTTTAGCTTCCGAGACAGCCCATACCAATGGGGTCGTCCAAACCAATATAGCGCAAACTTCACCTATGCAAGATGAGAGTAAGGAACAAAAAGTTGAAGTCAAGGGTATGGCATGGTGGATGCTGGCTCCAGCATTTGCTGCAGGTATGTTGTTTATGTCCCTACTGAAATGGTTGCCTGCTATTACAAAAAGAGATGCAAATCCTTATAGGGAGTCTGAGGCATTGAAGATACTCTATGGTCATATGAGTGAAGACCCTAAGATAGAGGAGATGGTACGCAAACTCTATGCACGTAAAAATGGTGATAAAAGTGTTGAAATAGATAAAAAAATACTCAAAGAGATGGTTGAGCGTTTTAGATAGAATAGGTGCAATATTTTTAGCTTAGCCTTTAAAAAATTCAGGTGTTAGGCAGAG
>DATCTA010000272.1:0-23314 GCA_036568165.1 Sulfurovum sp. | reverse complement strand
TTTCTGTTTGGGCAGAGAGATCAGCAGTGGATAATGATACCATTAGCGCAATTAGAACACTTTTTTTGTTAAGCATTTAAATTTCCTTAAATTATTTCATATTATATAGTATAATCAAAATTGTATATAGAAATGATTAATGGAGTATGTATGAGATTAATTTTCTTTTTTATTTTTTCGGTGTCGGTACTTTTTGCTACACAGATCAAGCTTACCCAAAAACAAGCGAACTATATAGCGCAAAAAGTATGGCAGAATGAAGGTGCAGGACTTGACAAATATTTGGTTCACTGGAATGAAGGAGAGGATTTCGCATCTGTAGGTATAGGACACTTTATCTGGTTTTCTAAAGGTCACACAGAACGCTTTAGAGAGGTTTTCCCTATGGTACTGGCTTTTATGGAAGCACAAAATGTAAAAATGCCACTCTGGCTTAATTCCAAAACACCACTTCCTTGGGATTCTAAAGAAGCATTTTTAGAAGCGAAGAGAGTAAAAAGCAAAACATATACAGAACTGTTTGAGTTTCTTAAAACAACAATGCCTATTCAGGCAGCTTTCATGGCTCAGCGCTTGAGTGAAGCATTGCCTCAAATGCTTGAAACCATAGAGAGTCCTCAAAAACAGGAAATCATCAAAAAACGTTTTAATGAGGTGATGCATAATAAAGATGGCTCAGTCAATGAAAGAGGACTCTATGTCTTGTTAGACTACACCAACTTCAAGGGTGAGGGGACATTGGAAAGTGAACGTTACAAGGGTGAGGGATGGGGCCTGCTTCAGGTACTTGAGCACATGAACCCAAAAGAGGAGAACAAACTCAAAGCTTTTGCAGATTCTGCAAAAGCGATGCTCAGCAGACGTATCAAAAATTCTCCTCCAGAACGTGGAGAAGAACGCTGGAGAAAAGGGTGGAATGTCAGGTTGGAAACCTACTGGAAATAGTTAGATCTCAAGTGTTTTCTTTTTGAATTTATGCAGTTTTTTCCTGGTTTTCTTTAAAAGTTCCTTTTGGCTCTTTGAGGTTTTTTTCAAGAGCCTGCGTTCAAGTCCTTTGGAATGGGATATACTTTTTTTATGTGATTTGAAATAGTTGTGCAGAAGTTTGTTCTGATTGACCGTATCATTGAAATCTCCAAGTAAAGTCTGCAGTTTTTTCCCTTTTTCTATCATCTTTTCTATTTTCTCTTCACCAAAGATATGCGGGAACTCTTCAAGAAGGTAACGCAGTTTTTTAAATGAGATCCTGATCTTATGGAGTTTTTTGTCACTAAAATCCTTTTCTAAGGCCTCGATCTTCTTTATGATGTCCAGATGGAGGTGCCTTATAACTTTTCTGGCTGTATTCTCAATGGTACCATCGGTGTTGTCAGATGTGAGGAGTGTCTGATTTTTCAGTGTGTTTTGATAGGTTTGGAAAAAATCATTGAACATTTTGCTTTTTAACATTTCTTCTATTTTTTGTGTTTCATTTTGACGTTGAACAGCGATATCTTCCTGGATGACATCATGGTCTGTATCGACCTCTTTTAAACGCTCTTTGATGACATCAAGATCACGTTTATGATTCGTTTGTGAAGCAAAAAAACTCAAACGGTCATTAAAATAGGTATAGGCTTCATCAGGTAAAAGAAATTTAAACTCTTTTAAAAAAGCCCTTGATTTTCTAATATTGACCCTGAATTGATGCAGGTCTTCGGCTTCACCATGATCGAGGATACGCTCTTTATAGTAGTGTATGAAAAGAGAAAATTTGTATAAAATGACCCGAAGTGCATCAATAGGTGAGAGATGCGGAGTGAAATAGCTGTCAAGTTCAGTATGATTTTTCGTATCGAGGTCTGAAAAAATACTTTCTATTTCTTTCATCTCATTCCCCTCAAAAAATATTGTATATTATTTTTTCAGTTTAAAAACAGAGGGGTCTTCAACCCCAATGAACATAGTGTAGCAAGGGCCATACTTTCCTGAGATCTCGTATTCGACTTTACAGTCTAAACCCAGGTTTTTTACATAGGCTTCTATAAGATCAACGACCTCTTTTTTCTTAGTAATAAATTCAAGAACCTTGTCACCCTCATAGCCCAAGAAACTCTCAATATAGTCTATATCAAGTTCAATCGCGTATTTAATAATACTCTTCATATTCGCTTGTAACATAGGAATCCTTTTTTATAGATTGTATCATAATTTATCAGGAGGAGATGTTACTTTTTAGAGTCTTCTGGAGCACTTAAGCGAGGCAAGCAACCCCTCATCACAAAAAAGATAGAATTAAAAAAATTATTTAAAAGTGAGCTATAGCCATGAGTGCACACGTTTCCTACTTTTTAGACACTATTTCTAAATATGCAGGGATCATTGCAGCATTCTTGGTTGTGTTTCTCTCTTTTCTGGTAGCCTATGATGCAGTGATGCGTTATCTTTTTTCAGCCGGATCCATAGCACTTCAGGAGATAGAGTGGCATCTTTTTGATGTGATCTTTTTGCTTGGATTGACCTATGCGCTCAAACATGACAAACATGTCAGGGTGGATATCTTTTTTGAACGCTACAATAAAGAGACAAGGGCTATCGTACAGATATTCTCCATGCTGCTTTTGGTCATACCTTTCTCTGTGGTCTTTTTGGCTGATTCGATAGACATGCTGACACAGAGCTATCTGCAAAATGAGATATCAAGCGATCCAGGCGGATTGACGCATCGCTATATCATTAAGGGTGTGTTGGTACTCTCTTTTATCCTTCTTATCATACAGGCACTCAGTGAGATACTTAAAGCTTTTGCCAAGCTGGAGAATTCTAGAAATTTTCTGCGTCTCTTTACGATAGTTGCCATAGTAGGAATGCTTATTTATACTGCAGATCATTACGACATGGCATACTGGTTGGATCCGGTACTGCTGATGTTTGCATTGACCCTCTTTTTACTCATGACAGGTTTTCAGGTTGCTTTTGTGTTTGCAGGGGTAGCACTGCTTTTTGCCCTGATAGACAATGATCTGGGGCTCACAACTTTGGAGATGCTGCCTTATAGAACCTATGGTATTATGGAAAATAACACACTCATGGCAGTCCCTCTTTTTATCTTTATGGGACTGATCCTTGAAAAGTCAAAGATGGCAGAGGGATTATTGCTCTCAATGGGAAAACTCTTTGGTTCTATCAGAGGTGGATTGGCCATTTCAGTTGTACTGGTTGGAGCCATACTTGCTGCAAGTACAGGTATCGTAGGGGCATCTGTAGTGATGATGAGCCTCATCGCACTTCCTTTGATGCTGAAACATCATTATTCACCTGCATTGGTTTCAGGGTCC
The DNA here is from genome assembly GCA_036568165.1 of Sulfurovum sp. Classification (GTDB taxonomy): domain Bacteria; phylum Campylobacterota; class Campylobacteria; order Campylobacterales; family Sulfurovaceae; genus Sulfurovum. The sequence continues at coordinate 19,997 of DATCTA010000272.1, read as the reverse complement.
ATTGCAGCAAGCGGTACACTCGGACAGCTTATCCCGCCTTCGATCATTTTGATCATCCTGGGAGATCAGATGCATTTGTCTGTAGGTGATCTTTTTCGTGCTGCAGTCATTCCGGGTCTTTTACTTATAGCACTTTATATCATTTACATTTTGGCTATTTCTTACATCAAAAAAGATGTAGCCCCTGCCATTACATCCAATGAAGCGTATGGAAGTGTACTCAAAGAGGCGTTCAAAGAGATCATACCTCCTTTACTTCTTATAGGTGTTGTTCTCGGATCCATCTTTGCAGGTATCGCATCACCTTCAGAGTCTGCTGCGATAGGTGTGCTTGGCGCTATGATCTTGTCATGGAGCAAAAGGAACTTCTCTTATGAGATGATGCGCTATGCAGCTATAGAGACCGTGAAACTCACAGCAATGATATTTATGATTCTCATCGGTGCGACAGCCTTTTCACTGGTGTTCAATGAGTTAGGCGGCGGAGATATGGCTATGGAATTCTTCGCTGGAGATATGGGTGAGAAGTGGATGTTCATTTTCATCGCCATGCTGGTGATTTTCTTACTGGGGTTCTTTATAGATTTCATAGAGATCGCTTTTGTAGTAGTCCCTATCTTGGTCCCGATCGTCGCATCCTTTGGCATAGACCCTGTATGGTTCGCCATCCTTATAGCGATGAACCTTCAGGCATCATTCCTTACCCCGCCATTTGGTTTTGCCCTCTTTTACCTCAAAGGTGCAGCAGGTGACAAAGTCAGTACAGGAATCATCTATAAAGGGGTTATACCATTCATAGTCTTACAGCTTTTAGCATTGCTTATCATCATTATGTATCCGGATCTGATCTATCTGTTTGGAAAGTAAAAGAGATATATCTATAAATGATATAATAGAATAGAGTATTAACCCAAAAAAGGAATAATCATATGACACCAAGAGAAGCGATCCAAATCTTAGAAGATAGAATGAATGCATCGGTTTTAGGACAGGAGCACATTGTCTCAAGATTGATCATGGGTCTTCTGGCAGATGGAAATGTGCTTGTAGAAGGATTACCAGGACTTGCAAAGACCAGGGCAGTACGTGCGATGGCAGATGCAATTGAAGGCAAATTCTCACGTATACAGTTTACTCCCGACCTGTTGCCTTCAGATGTTTTAGGTACACAACTCATAAATAGTGAGAATGGAAAGCAGACCTTTCAATTTCATCCGGGTCCTATCTTTGGAAATATCATTTTAGCAGATGAGATCAACCGTGCTCCTGCAAAGATCCAATCGGCAATGCTTGAAGCGATGGAAGAGAGACAGGTAACTGTGGCAGGTAACACGTATAAACTTCCTAAACTTTTCAATGTCATGGCAACTCAGAACCCTTTGGAACAGGTGGGTACCTTTCCTTTGTCAGAGGCACAGAAAGACCGTTTTTTCATGCATGTAAAGATCGATTATGCAAAAATGGATGCAGAGTTCCAAATGATCAAGATGATAGAAGAAGAAAGATTTACTGATAAATTACCTCAAGAAAAGATCTCTCAAGAGATGATCTTTGAAGCACGTCGTGAAGTGTCGAAAGTAAAATACTCTGATGACCTAGCACGATATATCGTAGAACTTGTCTTTGCCACACGTTATCCGCTCAGATACAGCAAACAGCTAGAAGTGATGATCGATGTAGGGGTAAGTCCTAGGGCAACACTGGCACTGACACAATGTGCACAGGCGAATGCATGGATGCATGGCAGAGATGAAATGACGGTACAGGATGTGAGATCTGTTATTCATGATGTCTTTCATCATCGCTTGGTGATCACTGAACATGCCCTCCAAAACAAAAGAACCCCAGAGCAGATCATTGATATCATTCTAGAGCAGGTGCCACTACCTAAGATCAGGTAAAGAGTCGGCTGAAAAAAGAACCTTTTCCTGCAAGTTTGTCAATGATCTCAAAGTAGTAGGTTTCATGTTTCAGCCCTATTTCTGGGTATTTTAGTTTTTCATCTTTAAGTACGGCTATCGTAAAGGGAACAGAACGTATTTTAAATGCAGAGGCTAGTTTTGGATTTTTGCTCACGTCGCATTTGACGACCTGTACACCTTGTTCCTCTGCATACTTTTCCAGTCTCTCATCTATAAGTTTTATCAGCATCTGACAAGGTCCGCAAGTGGGTGAGTAGAAGTCTATAAAGACCGGATTTTCATTGTTTTTTATTATGGTTTCGTAATTTTTATCTGTAAGTTCCATATTGCAAGTGTATCTATATTTTCTTTGAATTCACGTTTTTCTGGGCTTCCAACGGTTAGGCAGAAGTTCATCCAAGGTTATATAGGTTTCATCAGAAAGATAAACCTTTGTATGAATATTCTCATTATTGATCTGAAAAAGCAGCTCTCTGCAGCGACCGCATGGTGGTCTGATAGAATCTGCGCTTACTGCAACGATCATATCGATACGTGTTTCTCGATTCTTTAGCATTTGGGCAATGGCTGCATGTTCAGCACAAAACCCGATACCGCAAGCCACATCGAAGTTGATACCGGTATAGAGATTTCCATTGCTGCTTAAAAGTGCGGCTGCAACTGACCCTGCAGAGTACTCATCACTGCTAAGTCGATATTCTCCAAGTATTTTCTGTGCCTCTTTGATCAACTCTTTTGGACCCACATTATCCCTTTATGTTCAGTTATCCTAGTGAGAGTATAGCAAAATATCCTGCCACTTTGAAAAAGAAGAAAACAGACTTCTTACAGTAAAATGGCATTATGGAACAACATATACAAATAGAATTTAAACAATCCACCGTAGACAACCTGCATCTCTTTTCTGAAATGCTCAACAAAGACATCAACACGATACTTGAAGAGGCACTTGAGCAATATTTTGACAATGAGCAAAAAAAGATGATGGAAAAAAACATCAGTGACGACAGTGCCATGACAAATCTCGATTTCAATGAATTTTGGGATGATCTGGATATCTAGATGAAAAAGGAACTCTCTCAGGCCTTAGGTCAGGAAGTTGAGAGTTTGGATCTGTTGCAGTATGGTCAGATCGGTGGTATTTATAGGGCAAGTATTGCTGGGCGTAATTATGTTATAAAGCATTCTAATGAAGTTGAAAAATTGGGTGTAGAAGCAAGGATGCTCAACGATCTGCTTGAAGCCAAGATACGTGTGCCTCAAGTGTTCTTAAGTGAAGGGCCGTTTTTAATAATGGAATATATCGAAAACCTCCATCAAAATAGGGATACCCAAGAGATTGAAGCAGCAAAGCTTTTATCCGCATTGCACTCATTTAGCAATGAAAGCAGAATGTACGGATACTACTACGATACGACTATCGGACCTTTCCCACAAAAAAATGAACAGACCCAATACAACTGGGCACTTTTCCTGGGACAGATGCGTATCATGCCGATGGCACAGCGCTGTTATGATGAGGGCAAGATATCCACTCAGCTACTTGAGCGTCTAGAAAGTTTGTGCCGGGATCTTTACAAACGAATAGATATGAGCCGTATCTATCCTTCACTGCTGCATGGAGATGTCTGGAGCGGCAATGTACTTTTTGACAAAAAAGGAGCTTGCCTTATAGATCCTGCCATCTATTATGGAGACAAAGAGATGGAGCTGGCATTCATACTGCTTTTTTCTACTTTCTCAGAAAGATTTTTTCATACCTATCAGGAAGTTCATCCTTTGAGTGCAGATTTTTATGAAAACAAAGTACCCATCTATCAGATCTATCCGCTTTTGGTACATGTGGCTCTTTATGGCAGCAGCTATAGATCGCAACTTGAAGCTATCCTTAAAAGGTTGAAGGCATGAACTACAAGAGCATATTGAAAGAAGTCATTATAGCCCTGCTGCTTTTATTTGTGATCAGCAATATCATCAGCTATATACGCCAGCCGGATCTGGGTACGACTCAAGTTCCAAAGATAGAAGCCCAGCTCATAGACGGCAGTATCTATAAAGTTCAAAAGGGAAAGCCTGTTATTATTCATTTTTGGGCTATAAGCTGTCCGGCATGTAAACTTGAAGCACCCAATATACAAACCCTATCAAAAAAGTATGAAGTACTAAGCATTGCTGTGAACTCAGGAAGCGATGAAAATATAAAGGCTTACATGCAAGAGCATGAACTGAACTTCAATGTGTTAAATGATAAAGAGGGTAAGTGGTCTGAAATGTTTAAGATAGAGGCTTTTCCCACAACCTTCATTTATGATGCCAAAGGTAAGTTGAGGTTCACTGAAGTGGGTTATACGACAACAGCAGGTTTACTGGCACGGATGGAATGGATAGATAAATAAAACAAATTTATAGATATAATAGAGTAATAACTATCTAAATTCAGGAGGATTGAAATGAAAAAAATGAAAAGAACAATGGCTATTTTTGCTGTGGCCGGAAATCTATTGATGGCAGGCGGTAATATCGCACCTGTTGAGCCGGTCGTACCTGAAATAGTTGAGAGTGAAAGTTGGAATTACTATGCATCAATCTATTTGTATGCAGCAGCTATGGGAGGAGAGACAGTAGGTGGACAGGATTTTGATATGTCATTTAGTGATATTATTGATAACCTGGATATGACCTACATGGGTAATTTTGGGATGTATAAAAATAAATGGACATTTAATACAGATCTTATTTACATGAAGTTGGGTACGAAGCCAGGACCAATACTTACCAATATCCAACTCAAATCATGGATCGTTACACCTACAGTCTCTTATCGTGTGATCGAGTCTGGCGAGTGGGATGTGGATCTGTTCGCAGGTGCCCGTTATTTGTATATAGCACCAATGATATCGGTTTTCGATATTCCTGTCAGAGACAAGTCAGACAGCGGTTGGGATGGGATCGTTGGTCTGAAGGCCAGCTATGAACTGAATGAAAAATGGTTTATGCCGTTTGCCTTTGATGTAGGTGCAGGAAATTCGGATCTGACATGGCAGGCATTTGCAGGTGTAGGTTATAAATACGAGAACTTTGATGTCATTGCAGGATATCGTTATCTTGAGTGGGACTTTGATACTAATTTTGCAGGTCTTGATTCGCTTGATATCAGCGGACCGATCATCGGGATAAAATACAGGTTTTAATTTATGATATTTTAGTGCTCAACATTTAAAATAGAGAAAACCAGATCGCATTTTTCCTATGTGAAAAATGCATATTATATAAAGGTAATTTTGATGAATCATCTTGTAAAGATTTTAATACTGCTCTCTTTAAGTACACTCTCTCTTCATGCTGAACGTGAAAAGATAAAATCTTCTATAGTGATATCCGGGGGAGTGAGCCTTGGTGCCTATGAATCAGGCTACAACTGGGCCTTGATCAAATTGGTCAATAAGGTAAGAGCAACCAATAAATTGGTGGAACCAGATCTTCGTTCTATTGCCGGTGCCTCTGCAGGTGCTATAAATTCGGCTCTTTCAGCCATATACTGGTGTCAAAAGGATGCCATACCTTTAAAAAATACGGTTGATGACAACCTTTTTTATGATACCTGGGTCAACCTGGGTATAGAAGATCTTATCATACCGGGAAAGGACCCAAATAATAAGAGTACACTTTTTAGCAGAAGGGCACTGGTAGAAAAGGGTAAAAAGATCGTTGAACATATGGAGCAGCCCATATACAGGAAGAACTGTGAAATACCTCTTGGCATAGCAGTTACGAAAGCTGTACCTATCGTAGAAGATATAGGCGGTATGAAAATGAAGAACCAGAATTTTTCTGTTCCTCTAACATTCAAAGAAAAAAATGGAAAAGCCATAGTAGAAAACAGGGATATGCCAGAGAGTGAATCTTTTTATATCTCTATTCCTAATATAGAAAATGACAGAACGAAACTTATTGATGTTCTGTTTGCTTCGAGTGCCTTTCCCGGTGCTTTTCAGCAGGTGAAACTTGACTATAGCTATAAAGGCAAGAACTATTCACACTATTTTGTTGATGGAGGTGTTTATGATAATGTCCCTCTTGATCTGGCAGTGAACTTAGACAGCCAGGCTTCACTTTTTTTCTATCTTGATCCAAGCAATATGAGAAAAGAGAAGGCAGTAGTGAAAGAGAAGGAAGAAAAGGAACCGGTACCTGTTGGATTTATATCAACCAACTTGGATCCTTTACTTGGAAGTGCAGACATTTATCAATCCATGATGCTATATAGAGCTTTCAATAAGCATATCAGATACAATCCAAACAGAAGTTTGATGCGCTCATCACGCTACCATCCTATCACAGGGGAATTTTTAGCTCACTTTGGTGCATTTATTGATCTGAACTTCCGTATTTATGACTACTATGTGGGTGTGTATGATGCTATCTATCATATGGCAGCTGCATTGAGAAAACGACCTAAGTATGCACATCTGTCACAAACAGAACTGATGGACACAATGAAAACGATACTGGGTTTAGATAAAAACCCTGAAGCTTTAGCAGCATATAACCTTTTTTTAAATACGGAATTCAACAATTTGGTCCCAAAAACGACCGATAAATTTTCTGCGATCTATAATGCATTTAATCTCAAAAAACCCGATGCAGATCGTTACGACATTGATGAGTTCAAAGCATTTATCGCAAAACTTGATCTAAATTATCTTGATAAAACAAGCGGTGTTGAGAGGCTTGAATATGTGAAAGAAGATATAGATAACTGGTACAGAAAACCTGCAAGACAGATACTTGCACGTATCGCTACGCTTGAAGATATAAGAACAGAGATATATCCTGAGAATGCTTCTGTCTCTGTAGGCGTAAGTGCAGGAATCTGGGCAGGAAACACTTTTATAAAAGAGAAAAGAGGATTGAAGGTCGTACCATTTGATGTACCTGAAGATGAAGACAAAGCAGGTTTACGAACAGCATTGAGACTGTTACCTAATGATCTCTCCATTGATGCGGTCAATGGCGGAATGAGCTTTGGGTATAACGCTATATATTACACAAAATCCAATGTGATCGATGGTTTAGAAGGAAAGGCTTCGTATATTTTTACAAATGATGCGCCTGATTTTATGCGAGCGGATCTTGGGATATTCAAAGAGTATAACGATGCTGTCAAATTTGGGGCAGGCGGAAGTTTCTTTGGAGATATGGAAGGTTCTTTTTACAAGCGTGACAGTGCATTCGGATTCAACACGTATATAGATGTTTTAGATATATTCAGAGTGACCTATGTACGAAGAGACGGGGATATACCTGACAATGATTATTTATATTTCGGTATTGAGAATATTCCTAGTTTGATCTATTGGCTAAATAGATAAATTAAAAAAATTTATCTAAAAACCTAGATTTATGTTATGATATTAAGTAGCTAAACATAAAGGAGCGAAAGAATGAAAATAGGTAAAATTAAAAATATACTTGTTGTCGCAGCAACTACAGCTTTGATGACAGGATGTGCTCAGCCTGGTCCAGAAGCAAAAAAGGGTGCTGCTATAGGTGCTGTTGGGGCTGCGGGTGTAACTGCGTTGGTCGGTGGATCTGGTAGATCAATTGCAACAGCTGCTGCTATAGGTGCTGTAGCTGGCGGACTTTATGGTGATAGTAAAGATAAAGAAAATCAATAAAGGAGTAGTATAATGAAAACGTTAAATATAAAAAATGTGTTGGCAGCAGTTGCAATGGTATCATTGTTAAGCGGATGTGCGCAAATGTCTCCGGGTGCTAAAAAAGGAGCAACTATTGGAGCTGTCGGTGGGGCTGGTGTTGCTGCTCTGGCAGGCGGTAGTGCAGCGCAAGTAGTTGGCGGAGCCGCTGTGGGTGCTGTTGCCGGCGGGATTATTGGAGATAATTAATAATACCATTTGACTTCTCACTCTACCCCCTTAGGAGGGTAGAGTAAATCATGAAATCTTTCATTTAACCATTCCATATATTTATCATTATAGTTCCTTGCTTGCATTATGTATTTAAGTATATAACGCTATAATTTTCTTTATATATTTTAGTATATAAGGAAAGGGATGGAACTCTCATCAAAGCTTACTCTGGAAATGTTAGGTAAACCTTTTTTATTGGAGAAGCGTATTGAACTGCTTCATGCTATTGATGAGCATGGTTCGATCTCCAAAGCGGCCAAGGCAGTACCTATGAGCTATAAAAGTGCCTGGGAAGCAGTCGATGCGATGAATGCTCTTGCACCTGAACCGATAGTCTGTAGAGAGACAGGAGGTAAAGACGGCGGAGGTACTACCATTACAGAGTATGGACAGCAGCTTTTAAAAAATTATGCGCTGCTCAAAGAAGAACATGCACGTTTTTTAGAAAGACTATCAGAACTAACGGATATCCAGAGCGGATCATTTAAGACTATTGAAAGACTGGCCATGCAAATTTCTGCCAGAAACCAGATACAGGCTCAAGTCTCTTCCATAGAATCAGAAAATGTAAATGCAAAGGTGCATTTGAAGCTCAAAAGCGGGCAGGAACTCATTTCGATCATTACCCGGGAAGCCGTTGAGAATCTGCATATAGAAAAAGATCAAACGGTTACTGCAATATTTAAAGCCAATACCGTTTTTCTGTCCACTGAGAGAGATGATACAACTAATGTCAATAGTCTAAAAGGTGTGGTGATCAAGATAGATCAAGATGCTGAAAATGCCAAGGTTGTGGTTGACATAGGAAATCATGACACGGTTGTTTCCGTACAATCCCAGAATCTGATTGAAAAAATGGGAGTGAGGCTTGGAAGTTCTGTTGTGGTTACTATCAAAGCCAATGATGTAATATTAGGGAGATAAACAAAATGTTGAAAAATCGATCTCAGCAAACAGTTTGAACCTGTTCCGAATTAATATGCAATACGAAGATAAGGTTATGAATGGTCAAAGTGAAACTATAGTTTTGGATGGTACGAAAAAACACAATCCATTTTAGAATGATGTTTGTTTCGAACTTGATCATTTATTTTGAAAGAAGTATAAGAGAAGGCTAGTATAATAGATATATTTTTAAATTAGCTGCACTTACAAAAGGAAATATTAAAAATCTTAATGAAGATTATATTGAAAGATATAGTGTTTAAAACGAGTGAAATAGAAGTAGGAAAGTAAAGAGTGAGACAAATAAAATTAATATGGCTTTTAGTGTTCTTTGTCAGTACTATTTATGGATCCGAGGATTTCCAGAAACATACTATAAAATGTAATATGATCCATCTTTATGATGAGTTGCCCGAAGAGGTAGAGAATATAGGTGATATGTTCTCAGAAGGAATATTTTACGGAAGATTGCGTTTTAACAGCTTCGCTTTTAAATGGGACAATGAAGTAGAGATAGATGATGTAAAGTTGAGATCGGATCATGTAGTTGCAGCAATCGGTGGAAGTCTGATCTATAAAAGTGCGACATTCAAAGGGTTTAGTGCAGGTGCAGGGCTCTATGTATCACAAAGTTTTGGTAACCTGGATTTCCAGGATGCGTATCTCTATAAAGCCGGAAAAGGTACCTTTAGCAGATATGATGCATTGACCAATGGCTCGAGGGGTATTGCGACTTTGGCCGAAGGCTATCTGGAATATACCTATGAGGATACATATGCAGTACTAGGACGACAGATAGTTGAAAGTTTTTTGACCAAAAGCAATGATACAAAAATGATTCCAAATACGTTTGAAGGTGTAACATTAAGAAGTAGAGAAGTACCCAGTACATCACTTCTCCTAGCTTACCTTACCAGACAGAAATTACGAGATCACATTGATTTTCACCATCTTCTGGCAGTGGGTGATGACCCGGATGATCCTTATTCGATATTTACTGAAAATGATGATTCGGCAATGCACTTTGGTCTCAAATTGTCTGAACTGCAGGCCAGAGGTATTGATGATAGACTTATTATCGCAGAGGCAAAGAGTGAAAGTATCGATAATGTTGTATTTATGATGAATTACACTGCTGTACCAGAGCTGGTATCTTCTGCGATGATACAGGCAGATTATATGTTCGACCTTGGCGATATGTATATCATACCGGGGTTTAGGTATATGAAGCAGTTTGACAATGGAGCCGGCGAAATAGGCGGTGCAAATCTTCAGACTCTTACAGCTGGTTACACCGATCCCGAAAGTTTGGATTCAGAACTGTTTGGAGCAAGGGTCGCTTTTGTTCAGGATGCATTTAAATTAAGGTTTGGATATACAAAAGTAGCAGACAAGGGTGACATCATCGCACCTTGGAGGGGCTTCCCAACAGAGGGCTTCACTCGTTCCATCGGACAGTATAACTGGAATGCCAACACAGAAAGTTTTATGATCCAAGTTGATTATGAGTTTGAGTCGTTCGAGGAGTTCAAGATCATTTCACGTTTTGCAGTGCAAAACTTTGATGACAGCAAAGTAGGAGTACAGGCAGATTCGAATGTTTTTGAAATCAATTTTTTTAAGGGGCTTGGAGAAAGTCCTGTATATTTGAAAACAAGATTTGCCCACGTTGCAGGAGATGATAATACGGTCGTGAACAATATCACGAAACCTGACCCATCCTACAACGAACTTCGCATTGAACTGAATTATTTATTTTAACAGGAAATTATTTTATGAAAAAAACGGTTTTAACTATTTTGTTGAGTGCATTAGTGCTCAATGCAGGCGAGATAAAAATCGCTTTAGCTGCCAATGTCGGTTACGCTATAGAACCACTCAAAAAAGCATTTAATGAGCTATATCCTGAGACCAAGGTGGAAGTGGTACTTGGAAGCTCAGGAAAACTGACAGCACAGATAAAAAATGGTGCACCTTATGAGCTTTTTTTGTCAGCTGATATGAAATACCCTGAAGCACTCTACAAAGAGAAGATCGCTGTAACGGAACCGGTCATTTATGCCCAGGGTGCTTTGGCATATTTATCTGTCAAAGAAAGAGATTTTACTCAGGGTATCGATCTTTTAAAAAATGAAAATATCCTAAAGATCGCGATTGCCAATCCAAAAGCAGCACCTTATGGTGCAGCTGCGATAGAAGCAATGAAAAATGCCAAAGTCTATGAGGCGGTGAAAGACAAATTCGTATACGGAGAATCCATCTCTCAAACAGTAACCTATGCCATGACAGCTGCAGATGTAGGATTCATTGCTAAATCGTCATTCTTCAGTCCTCAAATGGCACAGTTTAAACAAGGCAAGAACTGGATAGAAGTCGATGAGAAACTCTATACACCTATTGACCAGGGAATGGTGGTGCTTAAAAAAGGTGAGAACAATGATGAAGCAAAAGCCTTCTATGATTTTATGTTGAGTGATAAAGCACGGGAAATATTGATAAATTATGGATATAGAGTAAAGTAGATCATGGAAAACTTGGAGATAGCATCTTTGGATCTTGCACCATTTATGCTTTCATTTAAACTTGCAGGTATGACGACACTCATCCTGTTTGTGATCGCTTTGCCTATGGCATGGTATCTCTCTCAAAGCAGTTCAAAAGCAAAACCGGTCCTGGAAGCTGTTACTGCACTTCCGATCGTTCTTCCTCCTTCTGTCCTGGGGTTTTATATCTTGGTGGCACTCTCTCCAAACTCCGCAGTAGGTGGATTTTTTGAAGATCTTTTTGGTGTAAAACTGGTTTTTTCCTTTACAGGTTTGGTCGTGGCAAGCTGTTTTTACTCTCTGCCGTTCATGGTACAGCCTTTACAAAGTGGGTTTGAGTCTTTGAACAGACATATGATTGAAGCCTCCTATCTTGCAGGCAAGAGCAAACTTCAAACTGTTCTTAAAGTAGCATTGCCCAATATTAAACCTTCGCTTATAACCGCAGTTATCATTACCTTCGCACATACGGTCGGAGAGTTTGGCGTTGTGCTGATGGTAGGCGGGAGTATCCCAGGTGAGACCAAGGTGGCATCTGTAGCTATCTATGAGATGGTTGAGGTTATGGAGTATGGAACAGCACATATCTATAGTGCTATCATGGTATTGATGAGCTTTTTGGTACTTTTGTCAGTCTATGTGTTTAATCATCAACAAAAAAAGATTGGTATACTCAAATGATAAAGATTGAGATACAAAAGCATCTTCACGGCAGCCAGGGTGATATGATACTGGATGTTAACCTGGAGATACAAAAAGGTGAGTTCATTGTACTTTTGGGTGAAAGCGGTTCAGGTAAGACCACACTGCTGCGCATACTTGCCGGTCTGGAAAGAGCAGAGGGCAATATCACTGTGGAAGAGAGCATTTGGTTAAAACGCCAGAAGATGCTACCTCCTCAAGAAAGAGAGATCGGATTTGTATTTCAGGATTATGCACTCTTTGACAATATGAGTGTAGAAGAAAACCTCCTGTTCGTGAATGAAGATAAAGCTTTAGCCAAAAGGCTTCTTGAAATGACAGAGCTTACACAATTGGCAACCCGTAATGTCAAAGGCCTCAGTGGTGGTCAAAAGCAAAGGGTAAGTCTTTGCAGGGCAATGATGAAAAAGCCTAATTTGCTGCTGATGGATGAGCCTCTTTCTGCTCTTGATCCTCTAATGCGTACCAAATTGAAAGATGAGATACTCAAACTGCATAAAACCTTTGGTACAACGACGATCATGGTGAGCCATGATATGGATGCCTCTTATCAGCTTGCGGACAGGATACTAGTTCTTGAACAAGGGAGGATCATCGCTGATGGAACTCCCCAGGAATTATTTAAAAAGAGTTCTACAATGACATACATACTTGACATATGATCATTTGGATAGATAGAAATAGGTTATCAGTACAAAAATCTTTATACTTTAAAGATATTTAAAAAAACTATAGTAATTTTTATCTAACAGGCGATATGATTTGTACAACGAGAATAAACCTAAGACATTTAGCAAGGATCCATCATGATGAGGCTCATTCATTACTTTATACAGAACAAAAGTCTTAATTATGTACTCTTGTTCTTTATCCTCTTCCTTGGGATCAATGCCTACTATAAAATCCCAAAAGAACTTTTCCCTGAAATTGCTTTAGATAAAATTTCGATCAGGGGTGCTTATCCGGGTGCCAGTGCCGATAACTTAGATAAGATGGCAGTTCGGGACATAGAAGATGAACTGGGCAATATACAGGGAATAGAGAAGATAGAAACTGTTATAAAATCAGGAACATTTTCCATCTTGCTTTACCTGAATGAAGGTTCAAATCAAGTAGATGCGCTCAACAAAGCCAAAGATGCCATTGCCAGAAGCAGACAGTACCTTCCTGCGGATATGACGGAGCCTACAGCAGAGATACTTACACATAACAGACCGCTTATCAGCCTTTCACTCTCTTCGGCAAAGATGGATCAGGGGCAACTCATTGAAACGGCAAAAGAGGTTAAGTCCAAGTTAGCCCGAAATCCTTATGTAAGCGAGATACTCATATATGGGGATTCTGACCAGGAGGTTTCTGTACAGATCAATGAAGATGCTGTCAGAGCCTATGGTTTAAATCCTTTTGATATCATCAATGCAGTTTCATCCACCTCTTACATTTATCCTATCGGTGATATCAAACAGAGTGGAAATTATATTTTTCTCTCTACGGTAAACGGAAAAGCAAACAAAGAGGAATGGGAAGACACACTGGTCAAAATAGGGGAAAAACAGGTCAGGCTGGGAGATATCGCCGATGTCGATATCACCTATCCTCAAAACACAACACTTTCAACCTTTAACGGGCGTAAAAGCATAACACTGGTCCTCTCGAAGGGACCGGAGGGAAATGCGATGCATATTTCTCAAGAGATACAAGAGTATGCCAAAGAGAAGCTTTCCAAAGAGTACCCGGGTGTCTATTTTAATTTTTACCAAGACAGCTCCAAACCTGTAAAAGACAGGCTCAATACGGTCATATCCAATCTTATGTTCGGATTGGTACTGGTATTTCTTTCAATGGCACTGCTGATCAATATGCGTATCGCAACGGTCGTTGCAATGGGTATCCCGATCTCTTTTGCCATAGGGATCTTGTTTCTCTATGTCATGGGATACTCTATCAATATTGTTTCATTACTGGGAGGACTTATAGTCATCGGTATCGTGGTAGATGATGCCATCGTTGTTTCAGAGAATATCCAGCGTCATCTCAATGAAGGTATGGAAAGGAAAGAAGCAGTATTCAAGGGATTAAAAGAGATGGTTCTGCCTGTAACTCTTGCAACACTCACAACGATCGCAGCATTTCTGCCTCTTTTTATGCTTACCGGCGAGATCAAGAATTTCATTGTTCTCATCCCTATCACGGTGATCATGATCCTTCTGGGTTCACTTCTTGAGAGTTTTTTCTTTTTGCCCTTACATGCCGAAGAATTCCTAAAAGAACAGAAAAATTTCATCAACTGGGAGCCTCTACAGGACAAATACGAGGCATTACTGCATAAAGTGATACGATATAAATATATCTTCTTGTTCACATTTATCGTAGTTATACCGATCTTAACGGTATTTACGCTTAAGATGCTACACTTCCAGTTCTTCCCTGGGTTTGACGGAAACTATCTTTATATCACAGGTAAAGCAAATGTAGATACTTCCATAGAAGAGACAGATAAGATCGCCAAAGAGCTCGAAAAGTATGTGCTTTCTAAAAAAGAGAACTATTCGATCAAATCGACATCTACAGTGGTTGGATATAGAAGAGCAGTTTCAGGTGAAAATGAAAATGGCGACAATATGCTCTACATTACGATGGAACTTTATGATATGAAACCGCAGAGTTTTATCGATGCCTATATCAATCCTATTTTTAACTTTACATTTGATTTTAACGATCCTGAAAAAGTGAGAGATACCCATACGTATGATCTTGCACTGCAACTTAAACAAGAGATTGCACCAATGAAGAAAAAGTACGATCTAGAAGAGTTGGGTGTACTTGAAGACAAACCGGGATTGATCAAAAATGATATCCAGATCAACCTTTCAGGCAGAGATAGCGAAATTATACTGGCTGCAATGCAGAGGATCGAAGATAATCTTTCCAAAATTGCTTTTGTTAAGGATGTCGGTAACAATGCACAGCTTGGAAAAATGGAGTATAAGCTGCGCATCAATAGCTATGGTGAACAGTTAGGTCTAAGTGAGGTTGGGATAGCCCAGACCCTAGCTGGGTATTTCCTTGACAGCCGTAAAGCGATGACATTCAGTGATAACGGGGTGATGGAGATCAGAACAAAGTCTATAGATAAAGACTCTGAAAAGACCTTAATGGAATTTATGCTTCCTACACCTAATGGAAGTTTTGTAAAACTTACTGATGTGGTTGAGATTAAAAAGATACGTGCATTTGAAATGATAGAAAAGCGAGATGGCAATACGGTCAAAGCAGTCTATGCAAATATAGATAAGAAAAAAACTACAGCAGTGGATGTACTGAAGCAGATCAAACCTGTGCTTGAGTCAATTAGAGAAGAGGGCATAGAGGTCAGTCTTTTGGGAGAAGATGAAAAAAATCAACAGTTTAAAAACGATATGATCCGTTCACTGATCATTGCAGTTTTCCTGATACTGATCACGCTGCTTTTTATCTTCCCGAAGATCCGTTATGCCTTGATGGTCATGTCGGTCATCCCGTTCACTATGCTCGGGGCACTTTTAGGGCATATGCTGGTCGGTGTGAATCTCTCTATGCCTTCGGTCATCGGTATGCTGGGTCTAGCAGGGGTTGTTATCAATGATGGGATCATCATGCTTGACTTCCTGCACGGTACGCATAATGCAAACACCTTTTATGAAAGAGCGAAATTAAGACTCAGACCTATTTTGATCACTTCGATCACGACGTTCCTCGGTCTTTTCACGCTTATCTTTTATGCTACAGGTCAGGCAGTGATCCTACAGCCTATAGCGATCTCTATAGGTTTTGGTCTTATTTGGGGTACGGTTTTGAACCTTGTTTACTTGCCTTCACTCTATGCAGTGGTCAACAAGATAAAACCGACAAGGGATTGACAGTGAGGAACTATTGTCGCAATAGTTCCTCAATATCTTTTGTAATTTTCTCAGGTTTAGTTGATGAGCCGTATCGTTTGACTACATTACCCTCTTTGTCTATAAGAAATTTGGTGAAGTTCCATTTGATGCTTTTGGTTCCCATGAGCCCTGGTGCTTTATCTTTGAGATAGACATAGAGAGGGTGCGTATTTTCACCGTTGACATCTATTTTTGCAAAGAGGGGGAAGGTTACCCCGAAATTCACTTTACAGAAGTTCTGTATCTGTTTTGGAGTACCTGGTTCTTGTCCCCCAAACTGGTTACAGGGGAATGCCAATATCTCAAGGCCTTGGTCTCTATGGGACTCATAGAGCTTTTGAAGTCCTTCATATTGCGGTGTGAAACCGCATTCGCTTGCGACATTGACAATAAGCAGTACCTTGCCCTTATAGATCGACATAGATTGTTCTTGTCCTGTGACGGTCACTACGTTAAAATTGTAAAGCTCCTTCATTGTTTCTCCTGCATTCAATGTAAGTGTCAGCAAAATTGCCATCCATATCTTTTTCATTCGTAAATCCTTATCTAAAGAGGCTCTTCATGCTACAAGTGTAGCATAAAATATACACCTTTCCTTACTCTTTTGGATCTTCATTCTCTTTCTTTGGAACAGGTCGTTTAACATGCAGATCCAGTTGAGGGAATGGAATCTCTATATGATGCTTGTTGAGCGTATTGTAGATAAATTTTAGAAAATCTGATTTTGTACCAGAAGGTCTGACGGTGGATTGTCCTCTTACCCAGACGATGAGCTCATAGTCCACAGAGCTTGACCCCATAGCAGTCATCCATATCAGGGTAGGATATTTGGTAGAGTTTTTGACATAATTGATCTTGGAATTTTTAAGTTCTTCCAGGATCACCTTTTCCACTTTTTCATTACTTGTCCCGTACGCAACAGAAAAAGGGATATGCATACGTCTAATGTCGTTCTCCAATGTCCAGTTGATGACATTGTTCTGTATGAAAGATGAGTTTGGAATGACCACATCAATATTGTCATTGGTCGTAACAGTGGTGGAACGCATTTTCATATCACTGACCGTACCGCGAATGGTGTCTGATATTTCTATATAGTCTCCCAAACGAACAGTTCGCTCAAACATCATGATGATACCTGAAGCCAGGTTGGAAACGATCGTTTGAAGACCAAAACCTATACCAATAGAGAGCGCTCCTGCAACAAGCCCAAGGTTGGAAAGATCCAAACCGATGCTTTTCAACGCGATAAGCAACGTGATAAAGATAATGATATAGGAGCCTGCAGTAGAGATGGCTTTTGCTGAAGAAAGGGAGATCTTTTCACGTTTAATTGCAAAGTTCATGATCTTTCGTTTGTAAAATGATGCGATCATGAATCCTACGATCAGAATGAAGATCACCTTAAGGATATCAAGGGTGGATATGGCCCTTTCATTAAATACAAATAGGGCTTCAGTGAGCTTTCCATAAGTAAAGTCATAAACACTTTCAGCACTCTGCTCTACATTTGAGAGAGCTAACGCCACATTACCTGCAACGTCTTTAAATATTGCGTTTAGAATCGTACGTTTGTGTGTATAGTAAGTGTTTAGTTCCGGTGTGAGTTTTTCAAGGTCTTTTATACCTGCATTAAAGAGATTGAGCGCTTTTTGTGTCTCATTTTTTTGTAGGTAAGCAAGAGAGAGCAATAGTGTTTTATCGATCTTAGTCGTAAGCAGATTGATCCTCTCCATTTCGTTAGCAAGAAATTTTTCACTCAAGGTTTCTGAGATCATTTTACGATGTATCAATTCGCGTTCTTTGGCTAGATTGAGTGCAACCGCTTCATGTTCGATGTTTGGAAATTTTTTGTTTATCTGGATAATTCTTTTTTCTAATGCAGGAATATCAAAGACGACCTGTTTCAGTTTTTCTTTATAACGTGTTTCCCCTTCTTTTATCATCGCCTCATAGGCTTTTATAGTCTCTGAAATATACTTTCCCTGAAGTTTGTAGTATGCATATTGTAATTGGTAAAGCAGAAGGTTTTTTTTGTCTTCGGCAGTAATATCATTGATGCTTTTTTTCAAAGAATGCCGTTTGGACTGCATCGTTGATTCTTCTTCTTTCAGCGTGTCGATTTTTGCGTAAGTATCTGTCAGTGCATTAAGATAAGAAAAATAATTTGTAATACTGATATTCTGGTCATCAGGCAAAAGTGAATCAGGCAGAGGGTCCACGTCCAAAGTAAAGGAGAGCATTTTTGTAAGTTTTCCTAAGATCAAACGCTCTGTTGCGATCCGTTCTATGTCTTCCTCTGTTTTATTTTGATCCAGTTCCTGCTGTTTTTTATCAATAAGCTTGACAACCTCCTGATGATAGCTCATGGTGTTGTTTCCCTCATAGAGTTTTGTATCTATTTCGGCAGACCATACAGAGATTGATAGGAAGAAAAAGAGTATGAGTGATTTCATAAAGTATTGCCTTTTTGTGCATTATAACATATTAAAGGGGCCTGAAAATAGATAGAGTATAATCATATTTGAATAATATCTTAGGAGTTGAGATGTATGACATCATATATATAGGCGGTGGTCTCAATTATGCAGGGGCTGTAGTCGCTGCAAAACATGGTCTTAAAGTAGCCCTTATTGAGACATCACTTGAACAATTGGGCGGTGTTTGTCTGCATAAAGGATGTATCCCCTCTAAAATGTTCCTGCATTATGCCAATACGATCCGTCAAAGCAGAGAGAGTGTTTTCAGGGGAGAACTCACACTTGATATGCCAACGCTCACTGCAAACAAAAAGAGACTCATTGCTAGCGCAACAAAAGCGGTGACAGCTCAATGTAAAGAAGTAGAACTGATAGAAGGAAAAGGCCGTATAGTCGCGCCGCATAAAGTGCAAGTCGAAGAGAAAGTATATGAAGCAGAGCATATAGTCATAGGAACGGGATCCTCACCCTTTATTCCTGAAGGTATAGAGTACGACGGAAAAGCGATCATTACAAGTGATGAGGTACTTGAACTGCAGAAACTGCCTAAAGATATAGCTATTTACGGTGATGGTGCTATCGGTTTGGAGATGGCAAGTTTTTTTGCTTCATCAGGTGTGGATGTCACGCTTATTTCCAGAGGTGAGGCATTTTTGAAAAAATCACATCCTAGCATACAAAGTGCCATGGTAAAACAGATGGAAAAGCTGGGTGTCACCCATTTGAAAAATCACACTGTATGCTGTGCTGAAAATAGTCCCGAAGGTGTATATATTACTTTTGAAGACGGGACTTCTATGTATTGTGAACAGATGCTTGTTGCAACAGGACGGCACCCCAATACAGATGTTGTCGGGATTGATGATATTGTGGTCAACAGAGGTATACAAACGGATGCATTTTTTGAAACGACCCTTGCCAAACATTATGCTATAGGTGATTGTAACGGAAAAATGCAATTGGCACATGCAGCAAGGGCACAGGCACTCAATGTTACGATGCGAATATTAGGTAAAAATCCCGAAAAACTCAATCATGAACATGTCGTAAAATTTATCCATACTTTACCGATGAGTTATGCTACAGTAGGGCAAAACAGAGATACACTTGAGAAAAACGCCACCGCTTACAAAGAGAGTATTGTGACGCTCAATAACTTTACGGGTTCTGCATTTCATCATTCCGGGAGCGGTTCAATGATCGTCTATGCGGATGAAAAGGGCTTGATACTGGGTGCAGAAATTTTGGCACCGGATGCTGAAGAACTCATTGCACCTGTAGCAATGGCACTTGCAGGAGAGATGAATGCATCTTCTGCTGCTCAAACTATTATGGCACATCCTACTTTTTCTGAAGCATTGGAGAGAACCTATTTCCGCTTGTAGCAGCAGTTTTGAGGATCACAAACCCTTCATCACGATCTCAAAGAGATAATCAACTTCGTGGTCTTCCAAAAACACTGTTTTTTTACTTTCAAAGAAATCGAGTATCTTTTTCGTAGGCAGTGCAGCAGAGTAGAGGCATGAGGGATGGGCAGGAATGAAGGATTGCATCA
>DATCTA010000271.1:0-2078 GCA_036568165.1 Sulfurovum sp. | reverse complement strand
AAACATCACTTAATTTTAGAAGTTTAAGAAAGACTCTTGGAAGATCGGCCTTTAGCAAAGAAAAAAAGCAGTGTCAAGATCAACGTACCCGTAAAAGAATACACGAGTGCTGAGTGCATATCAAAATGTTCCCATATGAGACCGCCAATATAGGCACCAACTGCCCCAAAAAGTGCTACACCGGCATAAAATATGCCGTAGACCGATCCTTTATTGTATGCATTCTGTGCAATATAAACACGGTTTGCATTCAATGAAGCAACTGTAAAAAGTCCTAGAAACAGATAAGCCAACCATGTAAAAAGAGGACTTTGAAGGTACAAGAGTCCCTGCGCTACCGTGCCACATGCATAGGAAAATGCCAAGATCCGTTTCACACCAAACTTATCAATGAGGATCCCAAAAAAATAGCTGCTCAGGGTCTGTACTCCGGAGGAAACAACAAAAAGCAAAGGTATTATAGCTGTAGCAATGCCTATCTCCTTAGCTTGCATCGTAAAAAAAGAAGAGGAAAAGGAAAACAGAAGAAAGAAAAAATAAAAAAACAGCGCGCCGATACTCTTTTTGTCTTTATCAGCCAAAGCAAATGATTGCTCTGCAATATGTTTTGTTCTAGGCACATCACGTACAAAAAATATCACAATGACGAGACCTATGATGCCCGGAACCAAAGTAGCATAGAATATATTACGCATGACCGTTTCACTCTGTCCGAAATACAAAAGTATCACAAAGAGTATCAAGGCCCCGCAAAGTTCTCCTGCGATATCCATCATCTTATGAAAACCAAAGGTCTTCCCCGAAGCATTCTCTCTGCTGTACTCTGCGATCATCACATCTTTGGGAGCAGAACGCAGTCCTTTTCCCAATCTTTCTGCTACCTGTAACCCTGCCACACTTTTATATCCATCTGTAAGACCGATAAGGGGTTTGCTTAACGCAGAGAACGTATATCCGCCTACAACCAGTGGCTTCACTATACCATATCTATCAGAGATATAGCCCGATAGCAAACGAAGCGCGTAAGAGGCAAATGTGGATATCGCTACAATGATACCCAGTTTGTCCATCCCCTCATCCAGGATCAGGACCACGAAAATAGGCAGTATCGGCATGATCATCGCCGAAGCCAGATCAGTGAAGAAACTTACCCAGCCCAACATGATGACATTTCTGTTTATCTGCTTCAAGATCTTAAAACCTCATACCATAATACAACGGCATCATTTTGCTGTTTTCTCCTCTCTTATTATATTCGAGGGGAAATCCTAGAAAACTGTTAAAGTTGCTTCACCCCTCTGGCAACCTCTTCTTCAAGTTGGCCGAATGCCCTGTTCATAGCATCGACTATACTGCCGGCATCCGTTTTTGTCGGTAATGTGGTACTGAACAGTTTAAGAATTCGTTTGTCAGTCTTCATGTCTCTTGCTTCCCAATTTGCATCCAGGTAGACACTCTCTCCCTGTGCAATGAAACGTGTAACCTGTACTTTTACTTTTATTTCAGGCTGCATGTCCGTACCCCACGGATACGCGTATACACCCGGAGATTTGAACTTTTTTTGCAGGTATGCAATGAGTCTGTGGGTTAATCCCTTGTCCATATCCTCAGCCCACTGCGAACCTTCTAAAAAATCGACCTGGCTTGATGATTTTGCTACTGCTATCTCTCTTTTGAAAAGGTACTCAGGTACTGTGACCTTCTCCACACCTATCACCTGATTTTTAGAGATGTATGTTTTTTGTGGCTGTGAAGCCGTTGATAGTACATAATAATTTGACACGCTGCATCCATAAAGCATCAAAAGAGCACTGAATGTTAAAAGTAGTTTGATCCTGGTCATTATTTATCTCCAAAAATTAGTGAATTTGGTTTTCGGTTCATCATTTTCAAGAACTCCTGCATCTCCTGAGATGTTTCAGTAACCTCTTTAAGTGTCTGAGAAACTTGATGTGTTAACAATGAGTTTTTGTCATATCCTTCAAGTACCTTTTGTGTCGTTTTGAGGGTTTTAGTCAGCTCTTTCATGGTTTTATCAAGTTCATTTGGCATGGTCTTGAATGATTCCGTACTGGTCA
>DATCTA010000270.1:0-3556 GCA_036568165.1 Sulfurovum sp. | reverse complement strand
TTATTGTCATTATGTTTGATCTCATCATCTCTCCTTGGATTTTCTTAATTGATATCGTTCATACATCTCATAAAAAATAGGGATGAGAAGCAGACTTAAAATCGCAGAACTTACTACACCTCCTATCATTGGTGCTGCAATACGCTGCATGACCTCACTTCCAACGCCTGAAGTGTACATAATAGGGAAAAGTCCGGCAAGTATCGCAAATACCGTCATAAGTTTTGGTCTTACTCTTTGTACAGCACCTTCATAGATCGCATTGGAGAGATCTTCTGAATTAAAAGATGATCCAACTTTTTTTCTCATTTCATCAACACTTTCCTGTAGGTATACGATCATGACTATAGCAGTTTCAGCAGCTATGCCCAATAGAGCTAAAAATCCTACAACAACTGCTATACTCATATTAAACTCTAACATATACAAATAAAGTAAACCACCCAGTAAGGCAAAAGGAAGTGTAAAAAATACAATAAGTGTAGGTATCATGTCCTTTAGAGCAAAATGAATAAGGATCAATATCACCAATAACACTGCAGGGACGATCCATGTTATTTTTTTCATGGCTGATTCTAGATATTCAGACTGACCTGCCCATTCTATGTAATAGCCTGAAGGAAGCTTGATATTTTCCAGAGCTTTAAGAGCTTCTGCTTTATAGTTAACTGCACTTACACCGGGTTTAGGTGTTATATAGATGAAGGTCACAGGACTTGCCATTTCACTCTTGATCACAGAAGCACTTTCTCTATATTCAATGGTGGCAAACGTTGAGAGAGGAACAAATCCATACATTGTTTTGATCTGTATGTTACGTATATCATCGAGATCCCGGCGCTCTTCTTCCTCAAATCGCAGTGCGATAGGATAACGCTCCAAACCTTTGTACATTGTTGTGATCTTTTGACCGCCGATCGCTGCAGAAGTATACTCATGTATGAGTGCTTTGCTTATGTTATAGCGTTGAAGTGCCTCAGTATCTATGTTAATATCTATGAAGAATCCTGCACTTGCCTGATCAGAAAAAACTGACTGTGTGCCTTTAAGTTCACGAAGCTTTGCTTCTATTTGCATTGCCACGGTTTGCAGGCCTTGAGCATCTTTTCCATAGATCTTGATCCCAAGCGGGGTTCTTATACCTGAGAGTAACATATCGATACGGCCTCGTATAGGGTATGTCCACGAATTGACTAGACCAGGTACCTGAAGAGCTTCTTCCATTTCTGCCATAAGTTTTTCATGGGTCATACCTTCACGCCATTGGGATTTTGGTTTGAAGGTTATGATGGTTTCGATCATTCCAAGAGGCGCAGGGTCAGTTGCACTATTGGCACGTCCTCCTTTACCGAATACTGTTTCGACTTCAGGAAAACTTTTAAGTATTTTGTCCGTTTTTTGTGTCAGGGCTTTGCTTTGATCTACAGAGATCCCATAAGGTGTAACAGGCATATACATGACTGTTTGTTCATTGAGCATAGGCATAAACTCCCAGTTTAGTTTTTGATAAAGAGGTACTGCAAATGCAAGACCTGCAAAGGCAAGAACAATAATAAGATATTTGAGTTTTAATCCATAGATAAGAATAGGGTGGTAAAGCCAGATAAAAAAACGGCTAAGCGGATTTTTGGACTCGGGTATGATCCTTCCTTTTACAAAGTAGATCATTAGAACCGGAACCAGAGTGACAGAGAGTATGGCACCTGCGGTCATGGCAAAGGTCTTCGTAAATGCAAGAGGATTAAAGAGTAATCCTTCCTGACCTGAAAGTGCAAATATAGGTAAGAAAGATACCACTACAAGTGCAAGTGCGAAAAAGACAGGCCGACCGACAAGTTGTGAAGACTTAATGATGGTCGCAACACGTTCATGATGATCAAGTTTCGATCCCTTTTTCTCTTCCAGCCGGTGTATGGCCTTATGCGCATTTTCTATCATAACGATGGATGCATCAACCATGGCACCTATCGCAATAGCGATTCCCCCTAGACTCATAATATTGGATCCTATACCAAAAAGTTTCATAAGTAAAAACGGCAAAGCGATCGTCAGAGGAAGTACGATAAGCATGATCAGCGTGGAACGGAAATGCATCAAAAAGAGGCCGATCACAATAATCACGATGATACTCTCTTCAAATAGAGTTGTTTGAAGTGTTTCTATAGCTGCCTCAATAAGACCTGAACGGTCATATGTAGTGACGACATCCACACCTTCTATCTTGATCTCTTCCATTTTTGATTTGACGTGTTTTATGGCAGTGTAAACATCTTCACCATAACGCAGCATAACAATACCGCCGACAACTTCACCATCCCCGTTAAGATCAGCCAAGCCTCTTCTGGCAGAAGGCACCATTTCTACCCGACCCAATTGAGAAAGTGTAAGCGGTATACCATCTTTAACTGTAACTACAAGTTGTCGTATTTCATCAAGATCTTTAATGTACCCTTTTGCTTGTATCATCCATTCAAAACCGTTTTGTATGACGATGCGTCCGCCTGTATCGTTATTATTGTTTTTGAGAGTTTTAGAGATGTCTTGTATTGAAAGATCATATTGAACAAGTGAATCGTTATTTACAGTTACCTGATAGGTCGGTACAAAACCTCCAACACTTGCAACTTCACTGACCCCATCTACACCCATTAATGCATATTTGTAATGGTAGTCCTGAAGGGTCCTGAGCTCATCGAGTGTTTTGGTTTTTGAAGTAAGTGCATACTCATACACCCACCCTACACCGGAGGCATCAGGGCCAAGGGATACTCCCATTGTATCAGGCAGTTGGCTCTGTACGGATGCCAATTGTTCAAGTACACGGCTCCTTGCCCAGTAAAGGTCTGTACCTTCTTTAAAGATGATGTAGATCAATCCGTTTTCATAGGTTGAAAAACCACGAACCGTTTCGATATCGGAGATAGCCAGAAATTGCGAAACCAGGGGATATGTACCCTGATCTTCAATGATTTCAGGACTTTGACCTTTCCATGTCACTTGCACTATGACCTGTGGAGGTGAGAGATCTGGTAATGCATCCAAAGGTGTATTTTTCATTGCCCAAATGGAAGCCACTATTAAAAATATGGTACTCATAAAAACAAGAAAACGGTTTTTGACAGAAAGTGCTATAAGTTTTTCAATCATCAATACACCCCGTTGATCTGCGCATCTGAGTCCATCATAAAGAGAGCATTATTTACCAGTGTATCACCTTCCTGAAGCCCTTTTATTACTTCATAGTGTTGTCTGTCCAAAGGTTTTACTTCTATAGCTACAGGTTCATATTCTCCTTTAAACTCAGTTGCCAGAAAAGCATACCATTTACCATTTTTACGTATGGCTGCAGTACGAGGTATGATAAGTCGCTCTTTTGCCTGGGACGATGTATGTACTTTTGCATACATACCCGGTTTTAGCAGCTCTTCACTATTGTCCAGTGTCAATCTCAACGTAGCTGTTGCCTCTTTAGGGTTTAGTGTCGGGTAAAGAAGAGGGTTTTTTGCGCTGTATGATTTATTGATGCCTTTGGGTTTGATGGTAAAATGATTCATAC
>DATCTA010000269.1:0-3929 GCA_036568165.1 Sulfurovum sp. | reverse complement strand
TCTCAGCTGCCTTGATAAGCTCTTTTATCGCTTCGCTTGTCTGGTATATCTCCAAGAGTGCTTTTATCTTCTATGTCCTGCACAATAAAACCTATGCAACGATCTACGGGAGTATCAGCACTTTGCTTTTTTTCTTTTTATGGATCTATATCTCATGGGCGATATTCATTCACGGTTTAAAGTTCTGTGATCTGTTAAATAAAAACGAAGAGATAGACCATATATGAATAAGCTAAATATACAAAGCTCTTTTCTTATTGAGAAAAGTTTATTGTCTTTCCATCTACATTAAAACGCTTCTTCTATATGATTTTACATAACCGTCTCTGCGTACCCCTCTAAACTTATATCGCGGGTAATTCTATATTGCCTGTATTCATTGGGATATCTGCATCTTCATACTCGATCTCAAAGGCCGGACCGCTTGGTGCATCGACAAAACGTGTAAATTTCTTTTGGAATACAAGATTGACTGTCCCTGTAGGTCCATTTCTCTGTTTACCAATGATGATCTCTGCATCTTCTTCAGGTTTTTTTCTGAACTCAGAAGTATACTCTTTCCCTTCGGCTTTTGCCTTCATCTCTTTTTCTTTCTCCAGCGCTTCACGATAGACATCATCACGATAAACAAAAAGAATGATATCCGCATCCTGCTCTATAGCTCCAGATTCACGTAAGTCTGAAAGCATAGGACGTTTATTCTCCCTGCTTTCTACCCCGCGGTTGAGCTGGGAAAGTGCGACTATTGGGATCTGAAGTTCTCTTGCTAGCTGCTTAAGTCCCCTTGAGATCTCAGAAACCTCCTGTTGTCTTCCTTCTCTTCCTTCGCCACTCATCAGCTGTAAGTAATCTATGATAGCTATCGATATCTCCGGATGCTGTGCTTTAAGTTTACGAAGTTTACTTCTAACATGATGTATGGTCGCATATCCGCCATCATCTACAAAAAGTTTTTTAGAAGAAAGTTCTTGTGTCGCAGCAGAAAGATCACTCCACTGTTCATCTTGAAGATCTCCTACTCTTAGTGCCTGAAGCGGTATTGATGTCTTTGCAGAAAGTAATCTGAGCATAAGCTGTTCAGCAGGCATCTCCAATGAGAAAAAGGCCACACCCTCATTGCGCTCTATAGCTTTTAGAGCCATGTTAAGTACAAATGATGTGTTATGTGTAACAGTCATATCTTCTAGAAGAAAAAGATGGTTTCCGTCCAATACAAACCCATAGTAGTCATCAACTTTATCATATTCGACTTTTATACCTGTATGTGTATGATCTCTTTTAGAAAGTAATGGTCTTGCCTTTTTGCGTGCTATTTTAGTTGGTATCTTATCCAAATATCCTACAATTCTGATTCTATAGGCATAATCCTCATAACCTATTGATTTAATAGTAGCTTTTTTCTTAACCAATGATGCTCTAAATCCAAGCGAATCAGCTAAAAACTTAATATCAGAAGCCATTTTTTTACATTTTTGTACAATTTCCATGACATGGTGTTTATCATCATAATGTCCATCACTATCTATCAAACCCGCTAAAAGTTCTAATCTTTGTTCTGTATTATTTCGTAAATAGGTAGAAGGAATATGTTTATTATCAATAACTCCAATTGTTCTAAGTTTACCTTGCAAAGAATTACTTAAGTCTTTTAACGCTCCCTCTTTTTGAATATTTGTTATTCCATACATAGTACATTTACCAGTCACCTCATAACGATGTAATTTTTTGTCAAGTCTAAAAGCATAATCTTGAAGATATTCAACAACTTCATCATCTTCAGTAGCTATACGTACATTACTTTTACATCCATCACCCAACCATAATCCAAGAAAATATGGTTCCACTTCTAAAGGCATTTCCTTAAATTCTACTGCAACTTTGTAACCTTTATAATTTGATTTGAATTTAGTACTTTTATCTATATACTCTGATACTTCTATGTTTAATAAGTCACCATGTTTATGTCTTCCCTCATTGCGTGATCGTTTTAATGAAAGTATATGAGATTTGTTGACCCTATAATCAATACCTTTATTTTGACGAACCCAATACATCTCTTCTCTTCCTCTAGCCAGAGAGAGCACATTTCTTGGGGTAGAATCATCACCCATAAGTTTATCACCCACCTTAATATCTTCTACTTTTTTTAAACTGCCATCATACATAAGTACCTTTGTACCTTTGCCTAAACATTTCCCCATTGCTGGCCTTGCCGCCACAATAACTAGGTCCCCTTTACCAAAACCTGACGTCTTATCATTAAGATTTCTAAACCCTGTATCTGTACCGATGAGTTTTGAGTTCCCAAGTGATTTTAAACGTTCAATCTCAGCCATCATCGACAAAGTGATCTCTTTAGATTCCCTAAAATCATTAGAGGTTGAATTTTGCGTGATCTCATAAAGTTTTTTCTCTACCAGATTCATTACTTCCTCGGCTGGAAGATCATCTTCAATGGTTACTTTTTTGATCTCTGTGGCAAGTGTAGCCAGTGCCCGTTTACTTGACTTGGCTTTAATCTCCTGAAGATAGGCTGCTGTATTGGTGATCGGGTTTGCTGAGAGAAGGTCGAGCATCGCTACTTCATCAAATTTGCCTTTGCTTGTAAGTTTAGCACGTAAAAACTCATCATCTAGCGGTTTTTCTTCCGTACTTAGCTCTTCCATCGCTGCAAAGATATGCTGATGAAAAGGTAGGTAAAAATCATGAGGTTTTAGCTTTGCAGCGATCTCTTCATAAATCTCAGGATCAAAAATAACTGCAGAGAGTACTGCCCTTTCTATGTTTAAGTTATACATATGTTCCATTACTTGTTTTCCTCTGCAAATTTCTCAACTTCCTGTACAAATCTCTCCACTAACTCGCCTTCAGGTAGTTTTGCCACCACTTCTCCTCTTCGCATGATCAATCCTGAACCTTTGCCATACGCTATAGCCACATCTGCATGTTTGGCTTCGCCAATAGCATTGACGACACACCCCATTACTGAAACATCCATAGGTGTTCTAATGTGTGCTGTACGTTTTTCTACTTCAGCTACCGCACTAACAAGATCCGCTTCTATACGCCCACAGGTTGGGCAAGAGATAATGTTCAATCCCTCTTTCATCCTTCCGCTGTCTTTCAATATGGCCTTGCCTACCTTGATCTCCTCTTCCAGTTCGCCTGTGATGGAAACCCTTAACGTATCACCTATACCGTCAAGCAGCAAAGCACCCATGCCAATAGCAGATTTGATCGTCGCATGGAAAATAGTCCCTGCTTCTGTTACACCTAGATGAAAAGGATATTCATTTTTTGGACGCAGCATCCTGTAGGCATCCACTGTCCTGTCTACATCCGATGCCTTAAGAGACACCTTGATATCTGTAAAGCCAAGATCTTCTAGAAATTTGATGTTATACTCTGCAGAAGCGACCATCCCCTCTGCTGTTGCACCATATTTATACTCAAACTCTTTTTCCAGTGAACCTGCATTCACACCTATGCGGATAGGAAGATTCCTTTCCTGACACGCTTTTACGATCTCTTTGATACGTGATTTTTCACCAATATTTCCGGGATTAAAGCGGATACAATCCACCCATTTAGCTGCTTCAAGTGCCAACTTATAGTTAAAATGTATATCTGCGATGAGCGGCAAAGAGATCTGCTCTTTGATCACTTTAAGTGCCAAAGCATCCTGCATCTCAGGCACAGCTACACGTACCATGTCAGCCCCTGCAAAATGAAGACGGTTGATCTGTTCCACTGTAGCTGCAACGTTATGGGTATCACTGTATGTCATTGACTGCACAGAGATAGGTGCATCACCACCTACAGCCACATTACCGACATAGATCTTTTTTGTTTTAACTCGTTCTTTCACACTTTGCCTTTAGAATAATTCTTTTATTTTACCAAAAATAAGCGTAAATCCCCTAATCTTA
>DATCTA010000268.1:0-15275 GCA_036568165.1 Sulfurovum sp. | reverse complement strand
GGGATCGTCTTTTTATCTGTATCAAGTTATGCGGCAGATACAGGAAAATCTTCTAGTAAAAAGGCTGCAAAAAAATCAACTGTAGTCAAGGAAGACAGTCTTGAGGTTGAAAAAAAGATCATCGGAAGGACAGAAAGGGTGCGTGTCATACCAGGAGACTTTATATTTGATGCACGTATAGACACAGGGGCAAATACCAGTTCTTTGGGAGTAGACAGTTTCGAGATCATTAACGAAGATGGACAAGAATGGATCGAAGTTGTTATAGATGGCAAAAAATCAAAGCATGAGATCGTGAAATATATTCATATCAAAGAGCATGGAGAAGAAGCGAAAAAACGTCCTGTTATACAAGTCAGATTGATACTTGGTGAAGTATCTGAAAGTGTAAATGTGACGTTAGCTGACAGAAGTAATTTCAAATATAATCTTTTGGTAGGACGAAACTTTCTTCATGACCGTTTTATAGTTGATGTAAGTCTTAGATATACTGTTGAACCAATGCCTTACAAGGAGTGATCATGTCATCACGATTTCAAGTTTTCGTCATCGCATTTATTTTAGCTGCTATGGGTTTCTTCCTGGTTTGGTACAAGGCAGTCTTTTTAGAAATACCTCTTACACCACATCAAAAAAAGGATTTTTTTACGATCAGTGCTGAAGTAAGTTTCAAGGGAAAAAAATCTCCTGCAGAGATCTCTATGGCCCTGCCAAACCCTCAAGAGGGTATTCGTATTGTCTCTCAGCAGAGTGAAGCGGGTGATTTTGGTTATACCGTATCACAGACCAAAGAAGGTGAAAGAGCCCTTTGGTCTAAGCGTGATGTAGAGGGTAAACAGAAAATCTTTTACCGAATTACCGTTACACCTGAGTCAAGTTATATCTCTAAACCTGTGGTTCCTGAAAATGCAGCGAAAGAAACAAAAGCTGATGAGACTATAAAGAGAGAAGACCTTTTTGTTCTTTGGGGGGATGCAGAGCGTGCAGCTGCATGGAACCTTCTTGCCATGGTACGTGACCACTCTTCCGGCCCACTTACTTTTACTGCTCAGTTGATAGAACAGTTCAAGCAAAAAGAACAGAATGACTCGATCAATCTGCTCTTAAAGATGAAAGGTGAGGATGAACTGTCGCTGATAGTCAAGCTTTTAATGTATGAGAAGATAGAGGTAAGAAAAGTACGTGGGATCTATCTTGAAGATAGACAAAAAGGGCGAAAACTCGATACGATGCTTGAAGTCTACGACGAAGGGAAATGGGAACTTTTTGATCTGAAAAAAGGACATATTTATCAACCTGAAAACCTCTTTGTATGGCATCGTGGAAATGAACCGCTTTTCTGGACGAAAGGTATCGAAAAACCAAAGCTTCGCTTCTCTGTAACACAAACACAGATACCAGTCACAGCTACATTACAGCAAAGTACTGAAAGTGAAAAAAGCAAATTTCTGAATTTTTCGCTCTATACGCTGCCAAGTTCGCAGCAAAATGCTTTTAAACAGATACTGCTTGTTCCAATGGGTGTGTTGATCGTTGTTATCTTGCGTATCTTGGTAGGTATACGAACAATGGGTACCTTTATGCCGGTACTGTTCGCACTGACATTTATACAAACCAGTCTATTGTATGGTCTGATCATGTTTTTTGTGATCGTTTTTTCAGGGTTGTTTTTCCGTTTTTATCTTTCAAGATTGAGGCTTTTACTCGTTGCAAGGATCTCCGCGGTCATCATCATGGTAATTATCATTATGTCTACCATGAGTGTCATCAGTTACAAGTTGAATTTTGTACAGGTACTTAGTGTTACATTCTTCCCTATGATCATTCTTTCATGGACCATTGAGCGTATGTCCATCCTTTGGGAGGAAGAGGGTGGTAGAGAGGTATTCATACAGGGTATGGGTTCTCTGGCTGTTGCTATACCATCGTATTTCATGATGATGAATGAATATGTTGCCTATCTCTTTTTCAACTTCCCGGAACTTTTGTTGGTAGTACTCTCTTTAATCATCTTGATAGGGCGCTATACAGGATATCGAGTAACAGAGTTGTTCAGGTTTAAACCACTAGGACGCTAAGATGTTTGAATTGATCAAAAAACTGCGCGCCAAAGGTGTTATCGGAATGAACTTTCGTAATATCAATCTTATAGGCCGCTACAATCCAAGAAATAAATATCCGCTGGTGGATAATAAGGTTATAACAAAAAAGATCGCTAAAAAAGTGGGTATCGCAGTAACTGAACTTTATGCAACGATAGAATGGCAGTCACAGCTTAAAAATCTTGATAAGATACTTGCTCCTTATGAGAGTTTTGTCATTAAACCGGTTCATGGAAGTGGGGGTAAGGGTATCGTTGTGGTCACCCATGTAGAGGATGGACTCTTTATCCGTGCCAATGGAACCTCTATGACAATAAGTGATATTCACAATCATATCTCCAACATTTTAAGCGGACTTTATTCGTTGGGTGGACGTTACGATACAGCCATCATTGAAAAAATGGTTGATTTTGACCCTATCTTTCAAGATTACAGCTACGAAGGTGTACCGGATATTCGTTTGATCGTCTATAAAGGATATCCGATCATGGCCATGATGAGATGTGCCACCCACGAGAGTAACGGTAAGGCCAATCTGCATCAAGGTGCAGTAGGGGTAGGTATAGATATTGCAACAGGAAAAGCGATCAATGCAGTTCAGCATAACCGTCCTGTGGACATTCATCCAAATACCAAACATTCATTTATTGACCTTAAGATACCTCGTTGGGAAGAGATCATGCTCATAGGGGCAAAGTGTTACGAGATAACCGGGTTAGGGTATCTTGGAGTAGATATCGTTTTTGATAAAAATGTCGGGCCATTGTTGTTGGAGCTCAATGCACGGCCAGGACTTGCCATTCAGATCGCTAATGATAAAGGTGAATATCATCGTGTAATGCGGGTAGACCAGGAGTCACCAGATCATACTCCTGAAGAAAGAGTGCTTTTCAGCAGGGATATTTTAAGTAAAATATAGTTTTTTACTATTTACTCTATATCACCTGCATCACTCTTCTTTTTCTTTTGAGCTATGGAGCTCTCCATGATGACGAAAAGGCTTATGAGCGGAACAAGTATAAACGTGGCGATGACTTTGATATCTTTTGTATCGACCGTATCGATATCAAAATATAAAAATATCGCAAAACCGATCAAGGCAAGGTTGGCAAAAATAGCTATATTTCTCATAAGCTTCCTTTAAATTGTTAAGATAGGCAAAGTCTAACACGCGCTTGCTTTTTGCAGGCTTTTAATCTCATTCTTATGTACCTTTTTGGAAATTTAACTATTATATGCACGGATAAAGAGATAAATGTTGTTTTGCAAAACAAATTATGCTAGTATCACACACAATCAAATAAAGGATAATTCATGAGCGGAAAAGTATTATCATTATATATGACCATGCCTGACTTGATGCGTTCTGGTCACCGAATGAAATGCGATGATTTTGACTGCGACCCAAGCGGCATCGTAGGAAGTAAAGAGTATGAGAATGATCAGGAACAAATGCTGCTTTTAGTTTCAAAAATAAGCTATGATATTATTGAAGAAGCTGATCTTGCAGTAGATAAAGGTCTGTTGATGGAGAATATCTATGTCGACATTGATCTTTATGGTCTAAAAGCAGGATCTATCATAGAAATTGGTGAGACCCTTTTTGAAGTAAAAGGCCCATGCGAAGACTACCGCTATTTATATACGTATGTACCTGAAGCTGCGGATCTTATCCAGGGGAAGAGGGGGCTTTTCGTGGTACCTGTTGAGTATGGAACGGTTAAAGTTGGCGATACAGTAAGTGTAGTACAAGAGGCTTGAGATGAAAAAAGTAGGTATAGGTATAGACTACAGCAATATCTGTAAAGATTATAATACAGCATATCTGGACAGAGACAATAAAGATCCGGCTACAAAAAAATGTATGAAACAGGTGGTAGATTTTACCGGAGAGTTCCTGTCTGATTTTTTGGAACATTTTGGATACAACATTTATAAGTTAAATACTGATGTTCCTGTGAAACTGGATGAAGTCGCTTCCAATAGATTTCTTTTTTATTCTCTTGAAAAAGAGATCACCCTGCAAAGCTATGTTATGCAAAAAGAGTATGTAGCGTATGATACTTTGAGTGACTGGGAAAATGAGAACAGCCAGGGCATTCTCATAGAGAATGATGAAGATGGGGAAGGGATCTATCTTTATATGGATGAAAACTCTGATGAGTATCGATGGATAACGGAGAAACTCAAAGATTTCTCATTGGATGAAGTGGATTTTCAATCGAAATAAAAAGACAAAATTGATGGCAAAAATTATTCGTTAATTCGTCTTTTCAGATTATCTTAAGATTTTATCTAAAAGTTCTATTTTATTATGATATAATCAAATATGGGGTTGTGAGTAGGGTCTGAAAATGACTGTCATACTTCATGCTTTTCATTTCAAATGATCAGCAATATTATTTTTAGGAGTTATAACTATGAAAGAAGTTAAAGCTAAACTGGAAGAGCTTGTCGCACTAATGAATAATCCAGAAGCAACTGTAACAGAAAAAGAGGTTAAAGAGAAATTGGAAAAAATTTCAGCACTCGTAAAGAACCCTGCTGAAATGGCGATGGAAGAAAAAGAGCTTAAAGCTAAACTTGAAAAGATTGTAGCACTTGTAAATAATGCAAATGCAGATCCTGATATAGATATTGAATATTGTATTCCTGATGTTGCAACTACATCAGACACTTGTGATGTTTCCGGAGATCCTTATATTACATTAACATATGTTGTTAGTGAATACACGAAACCAACACGCAAAATACGTTTAACTAGTACATATCTAAATAACACAGCAGAAGAAATAGCGAATTTGGTTACTTTCTCTATCGAACAATTCAAAACAGAGATAGACTCTGTAGAGATGGGTTAATAGCCTTTCTTAACAGACTATATTCAGGCTAAAAGTTTTCTTTTTAGCCTTCTTGTTTGATTTTCTACTTGATACCGTGGTATCGCTTATACACTCTTTTTGCATAGTGTGGCTTGAGGCCTGATGTTTTGATTTCTGCTATTTCCTCTTTGATATGCGCTTTTTTGATTGTTATGAGCGTCTGCCATCTTTGAACTAACAAATTTCTTATATCTGTTTCAAAACTACCACTATATTCAGGGTATGCGTCACTGAGCTTCTTTTCGATGTCACAAAATGGGTTCTCTTTGATGATATCCAATTGCTCTTTTGGATGGGTTTTTAGTTCCTCTACCATGTGTGTCCAACCAGCTTCCAAGACTGTTTTTAACTCTTGTTCATAATCTCTCTCTTCATCTAGGAGGCTTTGCGTTAAAACTCTTGAAATATCTTTAAGTTCGTTGGTATTTACGATCTCCAGCTCTTTTTCAAAACACTCCAGGTCTTCTTCATACTCTGCCAGATCTTCATAGAGCCTTGCGATTTCAGCTTCTTTCTCTCTTTCGCTGTTACTGTCTTTTGTAGCAGAGTCACATTTTTCGGCATTTTTTGCATGGAAGGTTTTCATCTCTTCCATTTGCAGTTCCATATATCGTTTTGTGTCTTTATCAGCCATTTTTTCGATACTCCGTCATGATTTTTTTTGTTATATTAAACAACAAAACTTAAAATAAGACTAATTTTATCCTATTTATCCTCAGATTTACATTTAATGAGGTAATCTTTAGTGACTTTATCTATAAAATCATCTGTAAACATTTCTGTCAGGTCTTCATCTTCATGGTCATCATCATAATGGTATTCAACAAACCCGAAGAAATCTTCAGGAGTGATCTTGTATTCATATAGTTTGTCTATGGCTTCTTTGTAATGTTCATCAAAGAAGAGACTGGCAATGATTTCTCCCTGATAGGTATGGTCAGGATGATCCACTTCTTTAAATGCTCTTTGTTTATGCAACATTTTCTCAAGTTCCTGCATTCTTACACTTTCTTCCATGGATACTGACCCTGTTTTGAAAACGTTCATAACGATTTGGCCGATCTCTGCAAGTATTTTTGCCTGTTCACTCATTTCAACTCCTTGTGTATCTTTTAAATATTTTATTTGATATAAATGAGGTACCCAACATTATATAAAAGATTTTAAAAAAGCATAATTATAGTCATGTTCTAACAATATATACTTAGTCATACATCAGAAAAAAATGATAGAATACGCAAAAAATTAAAGGAATATAGAATGTCACATACATTAATCCACAATAAAGAAGAGTGTAGATATGAATACCATATAGATGGACATATTGCATATATTACCTATGATGATCAAAACGGAAATATGCATTTAACACATACGATAGTACCAGATCCTCTAGCAGGGAAAGGTCTTGCTAAAATGCTTTTGGAAGATGTACTTCAAGAGATCAAGAAGGAAAACAAAAAAGCTGTTGCAAAATGCTCATATGTAGTTAAATATCAGGAAAA
Organism: Sulfurovum sp.; assembly: GCA_036568165.1. Taxonomy (GTDB): domain Bacteria; phylum Campylobacterota; class Campylobacteria; order Campylobacterales; family Sulfurovaceae; genus Sulfurovum. The sequence continues at coordinate 8,786 of DATCTA010000268.1, read as the reverse complement.
AAATCCTGAAGCATGTGATCTATTTGCATAAAAATGTCTGATGATTTGTTCTAAGTCTTTTAGACCAAATCATCCTGTTTATTTGTCTAGCTTCTTCTTTCTACAACAACCAATTCTAATAACAAATAGTTATCTTAGATAAATAATATACAGTTCAATACATTATCGTTCAACCCCTAAAATAGTATAAAGATAGCCAAATTTATCAAATATAATTAATATGAATATCATATAAATTGATACTATTTATATAAACTATACTTATAATAAGTTTTTATATTTGTTTTATATTGAAAATGTCTGCTTCATATCGTAACTATTTCAACTATATAGCTACTTTCATTTGTATTAGGTATTCTATATTTAAATAATATTCGCTACTATAGGACACAAATTCATGTTTCTCAAAGATCAGTTCGTATCTAGAAGATACTTCTATCTTGAAAGCTTTATATCTAATTTTAAGTTTTATCATTAGATAATGAATTTAGAAATGTTGTATACACTTATGTATATTTTTTCGAAACTTATCATAAATATAAGGAGTCAACAATGACGAAAATAGTAACAGAAGGTCCTGCTGGGTATATGCCACAGTCGGCACCGGAGATGGGAGTAACACTTGCACCAAAAGGTCAAGCTTTACTTTATGGAAATGTTGTTTCTGAAGAAGAGGCAATGAGAGATGCTGCTAGAGCATTACTTACTAGAGAAAATCCGACAATCTTCCCTGGTCCTCAGGTACTATGGGATTGGAAAGAGGATGTTGCTGAGAAATCTGCAGCGATTTTAGAGCTTGCATCTGAGATTCCAAACTGTAAGATTATCCCAATGCCAGATTACAGACCGAAGTATCCAAAAATTGATGTTAAAGCTGAGATCAATCCAAATCACCCGAACCTAACGATCTTGGACAATAAAATCAAAGCTTGTATCTTTGTTGGTGTACACTGTCACTATGCGAACCTTTCACTTAGAATGATCCGTGCTGGTACTGACTGTTATACTATTGCATTATGTGCTTATATGGGACATGAAGAAGCAATGGCATCGATCAGAGACTTACATGCTGAAGATCTTAGAAAGTTCAGAGATATCGTTATTGAAGAGAGAAACAAATTAGGTATCAAGTGGGAAACTACTTTACCACCTCAAAACCCTTCTTTACCAAAAGAAGATAATAGTGATCTATCACCTGCTGACTATGGAGAGTACAGAAGTCTCATCATGTCTAAAAAAGGTGAGCATGTTGCTGAAGTTGAATAAAGGAGAAATTAGATGAGTGTAGATCAAAGACCACAATTAAATAAAAAGAAAGTAGATATCGGATATCTACTAAAAGAAGCTCCAAGAGAGAGAAACTTTATTACAGGTGCACAGGCAATGGCAGAAGCTGTTAAACGTGCAAACGTTGATATGGCGATCGCATATCCTATTACACCACAATCAGAGGTAATGCACCTTGTTGGTGATATTTATGCACAAGGTCACATCAAAGAGTACTATAGAGCGGAAGAAGAGCTTGGTACAATGTCAGCTATCGCTGGTGCTGCTAGAGCGGGTGTTCGTCTATTTACAGCGACATCAGGACCAGGACTTCTTAGAGGTCTTGAAGCGATCGTTTCTTGGCCAGGTCACCGTGTTCCGGCTGTTTTAGGTGTTCTTACACGTGTTGTTAACGCACCACTTTCAATTCAGCCAGATAACATCGAGATGGCATACTTAATGCACTGTGGTGCTGTTGTACTTCATGCAGAGAATCAGCAAGATACATTTGACATGACATTGGCAGCATTCGCTATTACAGAAAAAGTTGATGTTTATATTCCAGTAGCAGTTGCAACAGAAGGTTTCTTCGTAACACACGCTAAAGGTTATGTACAAATGACACCAGAAGACATGTGTCTTAATGATTTTGACCCAGTAGCTGCTCCGGTACCTGCAATGGACAACGAAACTCCACCGGCAAGAATCCAGAGAGATGCTCCTGTTCAGAAGTCAAACTTCATGAGTTACTTGATCCACTCTGTATGGCAGCAAGAGATCTGGGATTCAAACAAGCGTGCTATGAAATATATCTATGAGTACCTTGGAGGACCGATCGAAGTTCAAAACCCTGAAGCAGATGTATTTGTTGTTGCTTCTGGTTGTGCTGCTGCACAAGCTAGAGAGGCATGGAGATATTCACAGGATGATGGTCTAAGTGTTGGTCTTATCAAAGTAAGAGCTATCAGACCATTCCCGGAAAAAGAGATTAGAGAAGCAGTGAAAAATGCTAAAGCTCTTATCGTTCCTGAGCATAACATTATCGGTTGGTTGGCTAAAGAAGTTAGAGCAGCGATTCCAAATGGTGGAATAGTTGTTAATGGTCCAAGAGTTTATGGTGGTATGACACTTCCAGTTGAGTTGATCATGAAAGAAATTCATACTGCTCTTGGTTTAGAGTACGATCTAAAATTATAAGAAGGGGATAACATGAGTTTAAAATATATAACTCCAGCAGAGAGATTTAAAAGATATCTACCAAAAGATTACGTAGAGTTGGTTGACTATGGTCCATTTGGAAAAACTCAAGATGAAGCTGGTCCAGGAAACATGGGTCAGTTCAAAGAGTTACTTGAAGAGCACCCAATGTGTTCTGGTTGTTGGATGGCATATTTCATCAGATTGATTTTTGCTTCACTTCCACAGCCTGAAGAGACTGTAACATTAGGTACAGCTGGATGTGGTCGTTTGGCTATTTCTCAAGCTGCTGTTCCATTCATTTACGGTAACTACGGTGACCAAAATGCTATGGCTTCTGGTTTGACACGTGCATTTAGACTACGTTTCCCAGAAAAACACAAAGATGTTATCACTATCGCTGGTGACGGTGGTACAATGGATATCGGTTTCTCTATGACTATGCACTCATGGATCCGTGGTGAAAGATTCACAACGATCATGCTTGATAACGAAGTTTACGGAAACACTGGTGGACAAGAGTCTGGTATGTCACCAAAAGGTGCTATCTTGAAAATGGCTCCACTTGGTAAAAAAGGTGAGAAAATGCCTGCAACAGAATTGGCAAAAGCTGCTGGTTGTGTATATGTTGTAAGAATTTCACCAACAAACATCAAGAAAGCTGCTAAAGTTATCAGAAGAGCGATCTTCGTAGCTAGAGAAGTTGGTCCAACATTTGTTCATGCTTATACTTCATGTAACATTGAGTACTCTATCCCGACTGAAGAAGTTATTGCAGATGCAAAAGAGAAAGAGAAAACAAGATTCCAATTCGAGGAATACATGACAGATGCAGCAAAAGCTGTGATCGAGCGTGTTGAAGCTGAAGAAAAATCAGCTAAAAAATCGAAAAAAGCAGAGGCGGTGAACTAATATGGCAGAGAAAAAACGATATAACATAAGAATTTCAGGACTAGGTGGGCAGGGTGTTGTTACTACTGCTCACATCCTAGGTGCTACTATGGATAACGCAGGTAACTACGCATCTCTAGTACCATTCTTTGGTTCAGAAAAGCGTATGGCACCGGTTGAAGCATATGTACGTGCTTCTACTGAGCCAATTTACGAAGTTGGTGAAGTTGTTTATCCAGATATTATTTTGATCTACCACTCACAGGTTATTACACATGGTAAATCATATACAATGCCATTCTATACTGGTCTAAAGCCAAACAGTTTGATCATTATCAATACTGATCACGATGTTCTTGAGCCAGAAGATATTAAAGTACTTACTGATCTTAATGCAAAAGTAGTTCAGTTTGATGCAACTAAACTTGCACTTGATGTAGCGGGTACTGAACTTGCAACAAACATGGCGATGATGGGTATGCTTCTTGGTCTTACTAAACTTGTAACTGAAGAGCATATCGAAGCTGCAGTGCGTGAGCGTTTCCTTGGAACTTCATTCGTTGCTTCTGGTGGTACAGCTGCTCTTGACTCAGCAATTGAGAAAAAGTTCAAGAAAAAAGAGCAACTTCTTGCTAAGAACATGGAAGTTATCAACAAAACTTTCGAAATGGCAAACTCTGTAGATATGACGACTGACGAGCTAGTTGTTAATTTCAAGATTTAAGAAAGAAGGAAATTTATGTATTATGTAGCAAAAGTAGATGCAAATAAATGTGCTGAATATAAATGTAACACGTGTACTTTATATTGTCCAGAAGCAAACACGCTTATGTTCGATAAAGAAAGAAACACTTCTTGGGTAGATGAAGACAGATGTAAAGGGTGTGCACTTTGTGTATACGTATGTTCTGATATGCTTGATCGTAACTGTATTACGATGGAAATGGCTGGTCAGGAAGGTTAAGTTCTTCAAGATCTTAGTCACCCTCTCGGGTGACTAGCCCAATAGATGATCTCTTATTTCATCTAAAAATTCAAAACATTCAATTTTTTATAATTAGTTTTATTTTTACATAATAGTGATATTGCATATCTATTTTATAAATGTGCATTTTTAGGACTAAAGTTAATTATAGACTATAATGTTAGAATTACGCAATTAAAATCAAAAGGATAGTAGTGAAGGTTACAGTAGAAAAAGTAGATGATATAAATTATATTATCAGTGGTACTGTTGATAATAGTGTAATAGAAAGCAAAGTGGCTGAATATAAAGAGAAAGCAGCCAAAGAGAAAAAAGATGAAGATGCTTCAGATGAAAAAGTAGAACAGCAGGCAGCAGGTCAAGTATTTAATGAGTTCATAGATGCCGGTATAAAAGAAGCAAAACTTGATGTTAAAAATATCCTTGGACAGCCAGGACTTAAAAAATATGAACAACTCGAAAATAGTGTCTATTTTGAAGTAGAATTGTCTACAAGCCCTGAGATAAATGTAGAGATCGATTATATGGCTGTCATTCCAAGTTTTACCAAACCTAAAGCTGATCCTGAGGCTGTAGAGAAAAAACTTGCAGAGTTCGCTCAGCAGCAGGCACCATATAAAAAGATAGAAAATCCGAGACCTGCCCAAGATGGCGATGTTGTTGTGATCGATTTTAAGGGATATATTGATGATGAACCTTTTGAGGGCGGTAGTGCAGAAAACTTCAAACTTAAGATCGGATCCCAGTCTTTTATAGCAGGATTTGAAGAACAGCTTATCGGTATGGAATATGGTGAAGAGAGAACGATAACTGTTACATTTCCAAAAGAGTATCAGGCAAAAGACCTGGCGGGTAAAGAGTCAAAATTTGTAGTAAAACTTCATGAGATTCAAGAGCAAAAAGCTGAAACACCGGATGATGCTTTCGCTCAAAAAATATTGGGTGATCAAAATGCCACTCTTAAGACACTAAAAGAAAAATTTTCTGATCAGGTTATCGCTGAAGAACTTTCACAGATCTATGTACGTGACCTTAAGCCAAAGATCATAGAAGGACTGCTTGCGATATTTGACTTTACACTGCCAAACAATATAGTAGAACAAGAGATTGACGCGATGGTACGTGCAAAAACTGCTCGATTTACTGAAGAAGAGCATAAGCAATACATAGAAGACAAAGAAAAGTTTCAAAAACTTAGAGAGTCTTTTAAAGAAGAAGCAAGAGACACTATAAAAGCTGCACTTATCACTGAGGCCATAGCTAAAAAAGAGGGTGTTAATGTTGATGAGCAGGAAGCTATATCAGCACTTTCATATCAGGCTATGATGGCAGGACAGGATGCACATGAATTAGTAAATTACTACAAAGAGAACAATTTGATGCAATCAGCTATCTTGGGACTTACACAAGATAAGCTCTTTGGACAACTGCTCGGATTTGATAAGTAATTCCAACAGGTTTGATCCTCTGTATCAAACCTGCTTGTAGATAAATACCGCTTTTAGAGTTACTCCTGAATAGGGATGACTCAATATACATTCCCCCTTTAAAACTCTTTATGATACATCTACTTCTTACTATAGTGGCAGAATAGTTTAGCTATACTATGATAATTGATACTAGGAGATGCCATGCCTTATGAAGATGTAGATAGAGCAAATGTGGAACAAATGGTACGTGAGTTTTACACGGATGTACTCAATGATGATATTTTGGGTCCCATCTTTATCAAAGCTTTAGGGAATGACCTGAAAAATGGCAAATGGCATGAACACTTGAACACACTCTATAATTTTTGGATGCAGATGATGACAGGTTCCCCACATTATCGCGGACATCCTTTCCCTCCGCATGCTTTTATCGGACCGCTTTACAGGGAAACATTTGAACGATGGCTTGAACTATTTCATAAGACAGTCCATCGGCTCTTTGTTCCTGAGTTAGCAAATGAGTTTTACAGGAAAGCTGATATACTGGCCGAACAGTTCATGGATAACCTGGGTATCAATGATGAAGACGATGAGGATTGGGACTAATGCCCAATTACAGTTTTTGACTTAATGAAGTGAAAGCAATACTGTTTATTTTTTTAAAGAAGGGTTTTTCTCAGCAGCTTCCCGAACACTTTCGGCCGTATCTTTACTCAATTTTTCCAAAACAGCAGGCGGTGTTTTTACATTTTTGGCAACGGCTGCACGTACATCTTCATTCTGGTCGCAGCAGAGTATAGAGAGTGTTGCCGCAGGTGTACTTGGGTTCACGGCAACAGAGGAACGGATATTTTCATGTTCATCTTTGCTGAATTTATTTAAGAGTTCTACGGGTGTATTTGGGTTGCCTGAAACCCAGTATGACATGTCACTGTCTTTACTGAGTTCAACTAAAGTATCCACAGGTGTGTTGAGATGTTCGGCAACGAACTGTTTTACCAGAGGTGTTTCATCATTACTTAGTCTTGCCAGTGTCTGGGCTGATGTGTTCATGTGTGCCGCTACACGTACACGAATAAATGGATTCTCATCTGTACTTAAGTGATCCAATATCTCAGCAGATGTATTTGGATCTTGTACTTGTACTAAAGCATCTGTATTGATCATGATGTAGACCTTTTATGGTTTTATTGTTTCAATTGGACGGATTGTAGCTATTAATCTCTTAAATATGCGAATATCAAGATGTGCTTGATGCAGGATCCATAATGTTTGAGTGGTGATATATCCTTCAGTCAGTATAAATTTTTTATAGCTATAATATTTTTTCAAATCTAACCGTATGGAGATGAAATGCTAATTCAAGAACACGAAGTGCAGGAAGTAGCTAATGCTATGATGAATATGCTGCACGAAGATGAGATAGAGCTTATTAATGAATTTTATGATGCTGTAAAGGCTAGAGATATAGAGAAGATCGATGAACTTTTTAAAGCACTTTTAGCCGAGGTGGAAACCCACTTTAAAAGCGAAGAAGAGATGATGGCGCAAAGTGCTTACCCTGACATGCAAATGCATAAAAGTGACCATGACATTATGAGAAAAAAACTTGAGAAGTTTTTCAAGCGTTGGGAAGTATTGAAGGGTCCTAAAGAGGTGCAGGGTTTTTTAGAGAATGATTTTAAAAAATGGTATACACAGCATGTTTCCAAATGGGATTCCCAAACTGCACCGCACATCGGTTAATACCTACTATACACACTCTGAAAATATAAAACTGAACGACTTATTGCATCAAGGGTAGAGTATCTCTTCAACTCCTTGAGTGCAATGTATATAAAATAAACAAGCTTCCAGACTTTTATCGTAGTAATTTACTCCTAATTCATAATTAAGATAGAAAAGCTACAATCACTTAAATGTTTATATAGATAAACCACATAAAATTATCAAGAGAAAATATGACAGAAACAGAAGCATTAGTAAAAGCAAATATCGAAAGTCATGAGAAAATTAATGATGAGATAGATGATGCAGAACTGATTGAAGCCCAGAACAATATTGGTTTTGTAAAGCAGTTCAAAGAAGAGCTCTCTAAAGAACTTTATGGTCAAGAGCAGGCGATCAACATTGTTGCCAACAGTATGAAGATCTCCCAGAAAGATGAAAAAGGGCCAAAGGCTACCTATCTTTTTCTAGGTCCTCCTGCAACAGGGAAGACCTTCCTCGCTGAATTGATGTCAAAGCATATGCCTAAATATAAGATCATGAAGTTTGACATGACACAGTATCATCAGCAAAACGGTGGAGAACTTTACGGATACCCGGCTGGCTGGAAAGGGTATGGTGTCGGTCAGCTTACAGGGTTTGTGCATAGAAACCCTAAGGCCGTCATCGTTCTGGACAACTTTGAGAAATGTGACAACATCATTCAAAACAACCTCTTTTCGATCTTTGAAGGCGGTAGGATGCGTGATGCATGTGGTTGGGACAAGATCACAGATGATCCGTGTAATGAAGACCCGGATATCATCTATAATGATGAAAATGCAAATTACTGGGTAGATTTTACTGAAGCTATTTTTATTATAACTACCAGTGTCGGAAAGGAACTTTATCTTGATTACAGGTTCAAGGACCTGGTCAAAAAAGACTATATTCAAGCAGAATCTATGATCCTTGAAGCTATCAAGCGTGAGAAGAAGAGAGACAGCAGAAGCGGTGGCATCCAGGAAGCTATCGTACCTGAACTTGTCTCGAGATTTTCCAAGGCACATATTGTTCTTTTCAACAAACTCGAATATGATGCATTTGAAAAGATATCTAAAAAGACATTCCTCACCTATAAGGATGAGTTTAAAGAACGCTATAAGATCGAATTTGTCGTAGGTAACAATTTTGATAATTTCTTAAAGATACAGATGCTCAATTTCGCACCTGAACTGGATGCACGAAGACTCAGAGAAAAGGTCAGTACACTCTTTTTCAACCGGATCACACAATATATACAGGAGTCA
>DATCTA010000267.1:0-4161 GCA_036568165.1 Sulfurovum sp. | reverse complement strand
AGTCGCACTAATGGTATCATTATCTACTGTCCATCTGTCTGCTCAAACGGAAAGTATTGACCTTGATGATCTTGATGGAAACTGGCACTTGCGTACAATGGATGGCAAGGATGTACGTGAAGCCAGAGCGATATTGGACTTTGATCCGAAAAAGATGAGATTGAGCGGTTTTGATGGGTGTAACTCGATGTCAAGCATATTGAAAGAAGACAATAATATCATCAAATCCACAAAGTTTTCAGACACAACAATGGCGTGTAGAGAATCTATACATCAATATGTGAGAACAAGGCTGCATAAAACCATCAAAGAAGGATTCAGCATCTCTAAAACAACCAAGGACGGTATAGATGGCATTACCGTGAAAAGTTCAAAGCATGAACTCTTCTTTAAAAAGATGGGACCAAAACAAGAAAAAAAGTGGTACCAAATAATATCGCTTTAGACAAAGCTCGGGGCATCATTTGCAAAGAGTATAAGGTCTCCGGGGCGAGTCTGCTCCGCTAGCATTGCCTCCATCTCGCCTTTTGTAGCAAGTTTCAACAATTTATCAGCCTCTACATTATCTTTAAAGATCGCATAGTTCAAATCTCCTGTCACAATCACAAGATCAAAGACCTCATTGGCTTTTTTAGCCACTTGAACATTAAGTTCATCATCCACTTCAACAAGCCCTGGAGTAATGATAACTTTACGACCTTCGTATGTCGTTGCCAGATCAAATGATGCCATCATCCCATCGATATTTCCATTGAAACTGTCATCAAGTATCACTTTGCCGCCTGCATCTATACGCTGTAATCTATGATTTACTGCTTTTAGTGTAGAGAGACCCTCTTGAATCTGTTCGTCAGTTAATCCCAGCTTTTTAGCTACAAGTACAGCAGCAGCCAAATTCATAGCATTAAATGCACCCAGGATACTTGCAGAATATCTGACACCATCCAGTGTAAAGCTTGTGCTGTCCAATGTTGCTTTAACATCCTCTATGATGTACTCGGGAGCAAGATCTTTGGTACGTATATCCAGGTTCTCTATAGTGCCAAACGTATGGACGTTTGATTCTGATTTGACCCTTGCACTTTCATGTACCCAAGCCTCTTTGAGCCTGCCTGATTTTAGTATCTCCATCTTTGTATTGCGGATGTTCTCCAAAGTCTTGAAGTATTCGATATGTGCTGGTCCTATCTTGCCTACGACAACATAATGCGGGTTGACAAAGGTGCTTATCTCACCGATATCACCCTCACCTCTTGCACCCATCTCGACCACATACACCTCAGTATCATCAGGAAGATCGTCATTGATGTCTTTCATGACACCTCCAAGCGTATTCACAGAGCGCGGCGTAGCGTAGGTTTTATACTTGACTTTTAGCAAGTGCTCGATATAGTTCTTTATACTTGTCTTTCCGTAACTTGCAGTAATTCCTACCACGATAAGATCTTCCATGGATTCTATCTTCTTTTGAGCTTTGAGCTTAAACCCGTTAAAGAGCATCTTCTCTATGAACATCGAAACAAAATAAGCTAAAAAGAGCGGCAGAATCACAGCAAAATGTTTAAATGTAACCGTTATGAAAAGTACAAAAAGTATCAAGGCCGCGTAAAAACGTTTGACCCTTCCAGTGAAGACCAAAGGTTTATCCAAACCTCTGTACCATTGATACATCAATCCCAAATAACCGATCACTACAACAAACCCATATTCGCTCATACCATCCGCAAGTGCATAAAGTGCAAATGGAACTAGGAAGTAGACAAAGTGCCACCATGTCTTGGTGTGGTGGAAAAGCACACGGTTGAGCTTATAGCTGTACCACTGTAAATTCGTGATAAAATAGTAGCCGATGGCCATAATAAAAAGTACGTAAAAAATAGTGTTCAATAAAATCATTATATTGCTTCCTTGCAGTGTTCTGTGATCGCTTTAGCAATAAAGTCCTTATGTGCCAAAAAGAAATAATGGTCCCCATCAAGCGGATAGAATGTACTGTCTTCTATGAGCGCTGAGATCTTTTCTCCCGTGTAGAGTGGTGTGGCAGTATCTTCTTTTCCCCAGAAACAGAGAGCTTTGCTTTTGCTTTTGGCAAACTCGTCTTCAAAATCCTCATTAACCACATTCTTGAAGGTCTCATACATTTCATGGCTCATACCCTGTGCATCAGGGGCTACAAAAAATTTACGTATCTTCTTTATTCCCAAAGGTTTAAGGAGTTTGAATAGAGCGATCTTAACTCTTATTGACAAAGGTTTGACGGTCACGATACCTGCTGAAGAGAGCAGCACCAAACAAGGTGTCTTCAATAGTGTAGCGACCTTACCGCCAAATGAATGCCCCATGGAGATAGTGACATTTACATCCAAGGCATCCAAAAAAAGCTGTACAATGTTGGCATAGTCTTTGGTAGTCAGGATCATCTCATTGCTACTCTTGCCAAAACCAGGCATATCCAGATAGATGTGTTTGTAATCTGGCATCGTATTGGAAAAAGCCTGTTTCATGATCTCTTTGTTGCTCCCCCAGCCATGAAGTACAAGCAGTACCTTCTCTTGTGAAGGGTTTACCAATTCATAAGCAAGTTTGAAAGTCTGTTCTTTGTAGCATATCTCTTTAGAAGCCATTTTTCACCGTTAATTTTAAATTGAACTATTTTAACATAAAGGTACTATCCCTTGGCTTCAAATATATTAATTAGGGGATGGAGATTCCAATGTGCTTTCTGACAAAGGTTGTTAAAGTGTAATATTTTAAAGTTTTGGACTACAGGTTTACCCGTTTACATCTTTCGATCAGATCATCGTTATTGACATGTACAGTAGGTAATTTGAGATATTTAAATAATAGATACTCATTATAGAGTTCTGCTTCCTTGATCACATCCGGATAATCCCGACACTCTTCTATGATAAGAAGATTGTTATCTATCTCTTTTTTGATCTCTTCATGTGTTATAGGATGTACCCTTGCCTTCTTCTTGATGGCTGTTTTACAGGAGCCGGAGACATATGTTAATGAAAGTAATATAATTAAAAGTATCTTCATACACACAGTATAGCAGAATATTTTGACACTCCACCATATAAATGAGGTGGATTCTTCCTCCATAGCCTAAACAGCTATTTTAAGGGAAGCATTTAAAGTCGGGCGTGCCCCGCCTAGACTGTATATCTGCGTTCCTCTTTGGTTTTCGGAGGATTTAACGCTACTGATACAGTAGCACAATTTGAGGTTTTTGCTGAAAAGTATGTCAAATTGACATACTTTTATCAGGCAAATTGTTTTTCAGCGTAAAACCACCGCTTCAAAGAGGTGGTTTTACGCTGATTTTTGATAATTCTATCTATCAAGATATAATTTTTAAGAGTTTCAAAAAAGAATCTATTGTTTGATAAAACTTAAGGGATGTTGCAATGACTTGGTGTAAATCAAGTCATATTTCATGTATCTTCAGTTGCTATTACTTCTTTTCTTTTAGACGTTGAGAGATCTCAAAATCATGATTACCTTTTAATTCAATGTCTGTAAGAATAAGGGCTAAAGAAGAAGGACCTTTTCTTGCTATGATCTCAGTATTTGGTTCGGGCTGCCATTTTTTCTCTTTGATCGCATCAAAATCATTATAGCTCGGACGGCTGTATACCTGAATTTCTCCGTACTTTTTATCTAAGAACCCTATCACTTCATCAGTAAATTTTTGAAGATTCTCCTCTTCAACTCCAGCACCCCAAAGCACTTCTACTCGGTAAAGCACTTTTTCATTAAGTGTAAAGTGAAGTGTTATTTTGGCATCTGCACCAAGAATCTCTTCGGTAAAATAGATATCTCTACACGTACTGCTACATCTGTCGTTTTTAAAGTTTCTATGTTCAAAATTGGTTTTTTCCATGACATGTTCCAGCATCATACCAGAATGCCAACCGTTAAAAGAAAAAGCGGACAGAAAAGAGGTGGAAAGAAAAAATAGTATTGAAAGTGTAAATAGCCTCACACAACATCCTTATACAATTTTATTTTATAATAATTATTATATCATATAATCGTATTATGCACTACTACTGTGAAAAGAGTGTGAAGATACAAGTGTTTTATACCTGTAACTCACACTATGAATACTGGTCAACTATCTTAAGCAAATGTATCTGAGAAAAGATTTTCTGA
>DATCTA010000266.1:0-4899 GCA_036568165.1 Sulfurovum sp. | reverse complement strand
CAGTAGAGCTGACCAATAATCTCATTCTAAAAAAACTGCGTATAGCTTTAGAACTTAAAGAGCAGGAGATCCAGATAATCTTTGCCCTCGCAGATGTCGAACTCACTAAACAGCAGCTCTCTTCCCTTTTCCGTAAAGAAGACCACAAGAACTTCAAACCGTGTTCAGATAAACTACTTATGGCTTTTTTAGAGGGTTTGGATGAGTTCTATTATGTGGGTGAGATGGACGACTAGGTCTTACTTATATCGCCGTGAATCATATCAAGAAATCACTTCAATCCCTTAAATCTGATCTAGCCTGCAAAGAAACTTTACTTAAAACGATACAAAAACACTATCCCCATTTATCCAATTTTTCACAAAATGAACTGCTGGAATATTTCCAGCTTGATACACTAAGTGAACTCCAGGTTTATATTGAAAGTTCAATTCTAACTTCTTGTGAGGATAACATGGCAGATACTAGGGTATGTACATGTAAAGATGGCAAAGGAGAATTCAAAATGCTTTATGAGACAGAAGTTCTTGCCCAGGAACAGGCAGATCGATCAAATACCAAACTTAAAGTCTATCCATGTCCCTATGGGCAGGGATGGCATTTGACAAAAGGCTGATCCCCCTCAATTTGGAGGGTCAAACCTCAAGTACCAACTTAACAGGGCAATGGTCGCTGCCCATGATATGGTCCAGGATATCTGCATCAACGATCTTATCTTTTAGATCATCCGATACAAAGAAATAATCAATTCTCCATCCAACATTGTTCTTTCGTGCAGCTGCCCTGTAGCTCCACCAGCTGTAACGATCCACTTCATCACCCTTAACATGTCTGAATGTGTCTATATATCCATGATCTAAAAGTTTATCTATCCATTCTCTTTCTATTTGCAAAAACCCAGAAGTGTTTTCATTGGCTTTTGGACGTGCCAGGTCGAACTCTTTGTGTGCTGTATTTACGTCACCGCATACAACGATCGACTTACCCTCATCTCTGAGTGCATTGATATGATCCAAAAAACGGTCATAGAACTCCATTTTATAAGCCAATCGCTCTTCACTGCGCTGTCCATTTGGAAAATAGACATTAAAAAATGCAATATTCTCAAAATGGTATTCATTGATACGCCCTTCATCCAGGATGTCCACATGAGAACAGGCAAATGCCTCACCTTTGATATCTGTATAGAGCGCTACACCTGACTGACCTTTGTTAGATGATGAGTTGATACTTTGAAACTTATACTCTCTGTCAAATATTGTATCGGGGATCTGTTCTGCTTCCGCTTTGATCTCCTGCAGTCCCAAAAAGTCCACCTCTTCTTCATCTATCCATTTAAGGGCTTCTTTCTTTTCGACTGCTCTGATTCCGTTTACATTCCATGATATAAATGTGAGTGTATTGCGATCTGACATTGTCTATCTCCTGTTTCAATTTACTGATGCACAAAAAATTGTTGATTATTTGGATAGAATAATACCAAAAGAGACTTCAACAAAAAGGTGATGCATGGCACTAGAAGATAAAGAGCGCTGGAATGAAAAATATCAAGAGAACCCGATGCCGGACATTCCTATAAAGCTGATCAGCGATTATGCTGATCTCTCCAAAGGGAAAAAAGCACTTGATATTGCCTGTGGTATGGGTAGACACAGCAAATACCTGGTTTCATTGGGATTTGAGGTCGATGCATTGGATATTTCCTCTGTAGCTATAGCACAACTGCAAAACATTCCTAACCTTCATGCAAAAGAGGTGGATTTTGACACCTATATACTTCCTAAGGAGCAGTATGATCTCATCGTATGTACCTATTTTTTGGAACGAAGGCTCTTTCCTCAGATGATAGAAGCACTCAGACCACGCGGGATCATCCTCATGGAAACATTTTTAGATGACCCACAAAATGAACGCAAAGCCTCAAATCCAGCTTTTCTTCTTAAAAAAAGTGAACTTGAAACTGCGTTTGGTGAAGAGTGTGAACTTCTGCATTTAGCGGAATTCTGGGATGAAGACTATAAAGGTTTTAAGACCATGAAAACATCCATGGTCGCTCGAAAAAAATGATATAAATTTTATATTATAAATGAAGATATTAGTCCTATAAGTCCGCCAAAAACACCGCCCCATACAACCAACCAGCCTAGATGCTCTTTGATAAGTTCCTGTACCAACTCTTTGACCATTTTGGGTGTAAGTTCATCAAGCCTTCTTGTGATCAGAGTCTCCACTGAACTGATCATATCTTCACTCAATGTGGAATTTTGTATATGATGGTCAAGCTGTGCTTTGAATACAGAGGAATCTACTATGGAGGATACAGCACTTTTGAGTTTACGTGAGAATGGATCACGAAGACCTTCCAATGCTTCTTCTCCTCCGAACATGGCTATAGCACCACCAAATTTTGATTCCATTACCGTTTTACTAAGTGCATCAAAAGCCGGAGAGAAATCAGCACCTTCCACCAAGGGTCTAAGATCGATCTTCTTCTCCTCTTTTGAAAAAAATTCTCCCAGCTGTTCTTTGGTGAAGAACTGTTTCATGATCATATCTCGTATGGAACTTTTAAAAGTATCAAAATTCTTTTCTATGACCCCAGAACCATAAAGAAAAGGCACTTTTTCAAATAACATATGAATGGCCAGCTGATTGGTAAGTGCACCTGAAAGTGCGAAAAGTCCTGTAAATAACAAAGCATCATGATAGCTAAATGGTACGAAAAATGATACTCCTATCAGCAGTAAAGAAAAGAGATCGGTGATTAGTGATTTTGACATTTTATGACCCTTTATATATTTTGCGTAATATAGCGAAATCTGAATTATATAACAAAATCTACACAAGAGTAAAATAGGATATAATTCACCAAATTAATTTATTAACAAAGCTTCTCATGTCTAAAACCATAAACAAAAAGATACAGGTTTCATTACTGCTTATTGCCACTATGGGTGTTATGTCAGGCATTACTGTGGTTTCATCACTGCCACTTATCAGCCAGACATTCAACACTATCCCACATATAGAGTTTCTTTCTAAATTGATGCTGACCATTCCCTCTATCATTATCGCATTATTCGCTCCCATTGCAGGAATAATCGTTGATAAATTTGGCAGACTTAAACCGCTCTATACCGGTGTTATACTTTTTATTTTAGGTGGTAGTTCAGGCTTTTATCTTGAAAACTTCTATGCGATTCTTGCAGGTCGTGCAGTCCTAGGTCTTGCTGTCGCCTTGCTCATGACAAGTTCCACTGCTCTCATAGGTGATTATCTTGACGAAAAAGCGCGTCACAAATTCATGTCTGTCCAAGGCATGGCTGTTGCTATGGGAGGGATCATCTTCATCACTTCAGGAGGTCTACTGGCACAGATACACTGGTCATACCCGTTTGCTATTTATATTTTGCCTCTTTTCTTTCTGCCTCTACTGCTGACTTCACTCTATGAACCCGCGAAACATCACCATGTTGAAACCGAGATAGAAATTGAGTCAAGTCTATGGCCTGTGTACCTGACAGCATTTTTTGCTATGGTACTTTTCTATATGCTCCCTACACAATTGCCTTATCTCATTATAGAAACATTGGATGGGAAACCGAGTAGCATAGGACTGGTGATCGCCACAGCGATGCTTTTCAATGCACTCACATCCAGACAGTATGCAAAACTCAAAGGAAGATTTTCCTATCAGCAGATCTATATCATCACTTTTATTTTTTTTGGGACAGGACTCTTCATCATTTCACAGGCTGATTCTATAGCGCAACTTTTTTATAGTACTGTTTTTATCGGTGCGGGTTTTGGACTGATACTTGTAAATACCAACTCCTGGTTTCTTGCAAAAGTAGCTGCACATAAAAGAGGAAAAGCATCGGGTGTTTTGGCTTCAAGCTTCTTTTTAGGGCAATTTTCTTCCCCTCTGCTATTACAGCCTATCGTTCAACACTATGGTATTCAAGGGCTTTTTTTGATCGCATCCAGTATAGCGATATTGATTTCAATGACACTGTTTATACATCATAAAGTGTCTAAACGGCAGAGAATTTAAAAAAAATAAAGTTTTTAACCTAGTAGCATATTGTGTAGGGCATCAACACTTCTTACCGCATCAGTATGAGCTGTAAATCCCCAGTCGACCATGATATAGTCTATATTTGCTCTTTGACTTGCCAACTCATCACGCGGTCCATCCCCTATGAAGAGTGCATTATGGCTGCTGTGGCCAAGTTCATCAAGTATCTTATGAAGCATGTCGGGATGAGGCTTGCCTTGAGGCACATCATCATAACAGGCAATACCGTCAAAAAGATGATGTACCTCCAAGTGTGTCAGTGACTCTATGGTAGAGCCTCTATAGGCATTGGTTGCCACAGCCAAAGCAAATCCTTTCACTTTAAGGGCTTCAAGCAATTCTCTGATACCCTCATAAAGTACCAATTCCCGCTCATGGTTCTTGGTGTAGTATTCTGAAAACCATCTTTCATGGTCACGATCAAAAGATTTGGCATGGTAAAAAGTTTGTGCAGGATTGATAGTGTGGTCATTGACCAGCCTCAAAATATACTCTTGCTCCATTGGTTCAAAACCAAGATTCTGACGTACATAGTTTATGGCATTGGCAATGGTCAAAGAGCTATTGACCAATGTACCATCCATATCGAAGATGATCAACTCTTTCGTTTTACTTGGCATCTAGTTTTGATTCGTATTCTTTTTATCTTCACGACTGAACTTCATGTATAAAGAGAGACTTACAAGAAGTATAGCTACACCTGTGATCAAGTATACTGCATACTCAAGTTTCCCAGGATCCGTCAACGCAAACTTGAAGACAAGCATCAGTGCTTCAATAGAAAGCGCAATAATAATCGAACCCAAGAAGCGGTCCATGGT
>DATCTA010000265.1:0-3603 GCA_036568165.1 Sulfurovum sp. | reverse complement strand
ACACGTATGTCGATCAAATGCGCATTTTTATTTCCAGGACAAGGTTCTCAAGCAGTAGGTATGGGTCAAGACTTTTTCAATAATTCGGATATCGCAAAACAAATGGTAGCTGATGCAGGTAAAAGAACAGGTATTGACTTTGAAAAACTTCTTTTTGAAGAGAACACTGATCTTGAAAAAACAGAATTTACTCAGCCTGCTATACTTCTTGTATCGGCTATAGCACACAGGCTTTTTGAAAATGAAATGCCTATAAAACCTGTGTATGCACTTGGACATTCACTTGGTGAGTTCTCGGCATTGGTTGCTGTAGGTGCTATAGATGCCATCGATGCAGTGGAGCTTGTGAACCTTCGCGGGAAGCTTATGGCAGAGGCATGTGCAGGTCAGGATGTGGGGATGCTTGTATCTTTAGGTCTTGATGATGCAGTGGTTGAAGAGATCTGTGATGCGCAAAGAGCTGCAGGTATGAAAG
Source organism: Sulfurovum sp. (assembly GCA_036568165.1). GTDB lineage: Bacteria > Campylobacterota > Campylobacteria > Campylobacterales > Sulfurovaceae > Sulfurovum. Next base: position 3,128 of record DATCTA010000265.1, on the reverse strand, counting down.
TATGGCCTGTAAACTATAATGCAGAAGGGCAGATCGTGATCGCAGGTGTCAAATCTGATCTAGAAGTACTAGTACCACTTTTGAAAGATGCAAAAGCAAAAAGAGCGATGCTTCTCAATATGTCTGTAGCAAGTCATTGTCCATTACTAGAATCAGCAACAGGACCTCTATCTGAAAAGCTTACAGAAATGCTCAAAGATGAGTTTATCGCTCCAGTGATCTCTAACGTAACTGCAAAAGGTTATAGTACAAAAGAGGAGGCATTGGACCTATTGCCTAAACAGTTGGTTTCTCCTGTACTTTATAAGCAGTCTATCGCAGATTTTGATGACAGTGTGGATTGCTATGTAGAGTTCGGTCATGGCGGAGTACTTAAAGGTCTCAACCGTAAAGCAACAACGAAACCGCACTTTGTTGTTTCTGATATGACTTCATTGCAAACAGCTATTGAAGAAATAGCAAAACTAGGATAAGAATGTCAGAGCATAAAATTGCTATCATGGGCGCAATGCCCGAAGAGATAGAGCCTATTATAAAGAAGCTTGATGATGTCAATACCGTGGTCTATGGTGCGAACACGTATTATGAAGGCTCTTATAACGGGCAAGCGGTTGTTGTAGCGTATTCTAAGATCGGTAAAGTATTTGCTACGTTAACCGCTACGATCCTGATAGAGAAATTCGGTTGTGACAGACTGCTCTTTTCAGGTGTAGCCGGTGCGATCAATGAGGAGTTGAAGATCGGTGATCTTATCATCGCCAAGGCGCTTTGCCAGCATGATCTTGATATCACTGCTTTTGGGCATCCTTTTGGGTATGTGCCTGAAGGTGCTGTGCTAATCGACACGGATGAAACATTAAGAGATGTGGCAAAAGTTGTAGCAAAGAAAAAAGGGTTGACACTCCAAGAGGGCATCATAGCAACGGGAGATCAGTTCGTTGCAAATGAAGAGCGTAAAAACTGGATAGGGTCTACTTTTGATGCAGATGCTTTGGAGATGGAAGGTGCAAGTGTGGCAGTGGTCTGTAATGCACTAAATGTGCCTTTTTTCATTCTACGTGCCATATCTGACAGTGCAGATATGGATGCCAGTTTCAGTTTTGACGAATTTTTGGAAAGTTCAGCGAAGATCTCTGCTGATTTTATCTTGAGCATGGTGGATGAACTTGGACGATAATCAAAGACGTACCGCTTCCAAAAGCATACCCATCAGTAAAAAACTCCTTAAACTTGCAGGCAAGACCAATGCAGAGTTCAAGCTTATAGGCGAAGGTGATAAGGTACTTGTGGGATTGAGCGGCGGAAAGGACTCTTTGGCACTTGTGCATATCTTGAAACATATGCAAAGACATGCACCTTTTCATTTTGAATTTGAAGCATGTACCGTCAAATACGGTATGCCTGATGAGCACTACAGCTTCCTGTCTGAACACTGTAAAGAGTATGGCATCAAACACACGGTTTTTGATACCAATATTTTTGAGATATCCAATGATACAATACGCGAGAATTCATCATTCTGCTCCTATTTTTCACGTATGAGAAGAGGGGCGCTCTACAGTTTTGCAGAGCAGGGCGGTTTTACTAAAGTGGCACTCGGACATCATTTTGATGATACTGTTGAGAGCTTTTTTATGAATATGTTCTATAATGGCACCATGAGAGCCCTCGCACCTATCTATAAAACAAGCAGAGGCTTTCATCTTATTCGTCCGTTGATCCAGGCTAGGGAGACACAGCTGCGTGCATTTGCCCAGGAGAACGGTCTGCAGGTGATCGGTGATGAGGCTTGTCCTGCGATGCTGAAGAATGTGAAGATGCCTTATGCCAGAGCCTCAACCAAAGCGTGGCTTTCTGAACTTGAAAAAGAGAACAAGGATATCTTTAAAATGTTCAAGGCCTCATTTAAACATATACATGATGATACATTTTTTGATCCGGAACGCTGGGATAGAGATGATATATAAAGGATATACCATGAAATTCTTTTTACTACTGGCAATATTTTTTACAGGGGTATTTGCCGAAGATGATATTGACCTTTCAGATGTGGGTGTAGATGAAAATATCCATCCTTCAGAATTTACAGTGAAATTGATCAAGAACTGTGAAGTACTTGCATTAAGCGAGAAGCCTGACCGTCATGCAAAGAAGATATATACTAATGTATGGACGGACGGCTGTGTTCAAAACTATGGGTGCTTAAGAGCGGTTACTCAACAAGAACTTGAAGCCATGAATGAACAAGAAAGAAATTTTGAAGCATGGAAAAATCCTGTATGGTGTAAAGTAAATGCAAACGGCAAAGTAGGATGGGTACGTAAGCAGTTTTTGGTTGATGAACCCTGCAAAGAGCAAGAGTGATACTGTTTTAAAAAAATATGGATCAATTTAAAGCCCCAACATCAGGACGACTGGACAAAATTCTTGCAGCCCAGCTTGATGTAAGCCGTAATCAAGTGGAAAAACTGATAAAAGATGCTCTTGTGAGCGTCAATGATAAAACGGTTATCAAAAGCAGTTTCAAGGTCACAGAGGGTGATGAGATCTCTTACACTTTCAAAGAGGCAGAGAAGAGGGTTGCACCTCCTGTAGATTTTGATATAGAGATACTCTATGAAGATGACTACATGCTGGTTGTCAATAAACCCTCCGGGCTGGTAGTCCATCCTGCGCCTTCTGTCAAAGAACCTACATTGGTGGATTGGTTGATACACAAGGGAATCTCTCTTTCAACGATCAGTGGAGAAGAGCGTTACGGTATCGTACACCGTATCGATAAAGAGACTACTGGTGCACTTGTGATAGCAAAAGATAACAAAGCACATGAAGCTTTGAGCATGCAGTTACAGGATAAGAGTATGGGACGTTATTATCTGGCTTTGATCGACTGCCCGTTGAAAGAAAACACGGTTGTAGACAAACCCATAGGACGCAACCCCAATAACAGGCTCAAAATGGATATCGTTCCACATGGAAGGAGCGCTAAGACTGCTTTTGTGAAACTGCTTACAAGCCAGCATGGCGTGGAACTCATAGCTGCTAAACTCTTTACGGGGAGAACCCACCAGATAAGGGTGCATTTAAATAGCCTGGGACGTCACATTTTAGGGGATGATTTATATGGC
>DATCTA010000264.1:0-5337 GCA_036568165.1 Sulfurovum sp. | reverse complement strand
AAATAGGGTGTTCATTTAAGACATTTTTCTGTGATTCTACAACGCTGCCGTCTATTGTTCTTTGCATATACTATTCTCTCTTTAAAACTTGAATGAGGCATTATACATCTTCCATCTAAATTTCATAAAGGTTTTAAATATATTTTCTAAAATGTTAAAAAAACGTTACGAAGAGAGTAGAAGCAACATATAGCGCTTCTACAGAGAGTAATATGTTGCATCCTTATGGTGTACCACCAATGCGGAAGTACTCTGTTCTGGAATGATCTGGAATGTTTCAGAGAGTTCTATACCGAACTCTTCAGGCTTCAACATATCAAAAAGTTCCCTGCTCTGTTCAAGATCAGGACATGCCGGATAACCAAATGAATACCTTGCACCCTGGTAACGGTTCATACGTACATCTCTTAAAGAGTGCCCTTCATCTTCTGCAACGATGTTGAGATCCAAACGTATCTGTTTATGTACAACTTCTGCCAAAGCTTCGGCAAGTTCCACTGAGAGTCCGTGTACCATGTTGTACTCCAGGTATTTACCTGCATCGTAAAGTTCTTTTTCATACGCACTGAACTTCGCACCGGCACTCACACAGGTAAGTGCTATCACATCATGTCTGTCATGTCTGAAAAAATCAGAAAGTGCCCTGTGCGGGTTTCTGCTTTGTCTAGGGAATGAAAACTTCGTGACCGCTCTGCCGATGACCTTGTTGAGAGGTTCACGGTTCGCATTTGCATCTATATTCCACCCTTCACTCTCATCAAACAAAAAGAGTTCCTGGTCATCACTTCTACACGGATAATATCCATAGATGATGGTCGGATCGAAGAGATCTTTTTCTATGAACTCTTTTTTGAGCCGTTCAAAAGCCGGATAAACTGTCTCATCCATAAGCTTTTGATAGGCCTCTTCACTCATTCCTTTGCTTTTGTATCCCCAATGCATCTTAAATACCGAACGCGTATTGATCCATTCATAGATCATAGAGATATCCAAGTCTGCTTTCTGAAGTACCCTTCTTCCCCAAAACGGAGGGGTTGGGATCTCCACTTTTTCAGGCATTTGGAGCTCTTCAAACGGTGGTATGATAACCTCTTTTTTTACTTTCTCTACACGTTCTTCCATATCTCCGGCCAGACGAGTATCCAAACCAACTGAATTGTCTTTATTGAACTTCTCTATACGACCCATAGCGATGACCCCGTCAAAAGCATCACGACAGTAGAATATAGGGCCTTTATAGACCGGTCGGCAAAAATCATCTACGAAAGAACGTGTGAGTGCCGCCCCCCCTAACAGTACAGGTATCTCGATACCCATTTCAGCCATCGTTTCAAGGTTCTCTTTCATGACTGCTGTCGATTTTACCAGAAGCCCGGACATACCTATGGCCTGGATAGATCCCTTTTCCAACTCATCAAGATACTCTTGAAGTTCTGTTTTGATACCGATGTTGATCACCTTGAACCCGTTATTTGAAAGGATGATATCCACAAGGTTCTTCCCTACATCATGTACATCCCCTTTGACCGTACCGATGACCAGTGTGGTATCTGTCTCTTTTTCCTGTTTGGTCAGATGAGGATTGAGATAATCCACCGTTGCTTTCATCGTTTCCGCGCTCTGAAGTACAAAAGGAAGCTGCATTTGTCCTGAACCGAAAAGCTCGCCCACTACTTTCATGGCATCGATGAGTATCTCATTGACGATCACATCAGGGTGTATCTCATGACGTGCTTCTTCCACAAGAGGGATCATACGCTCTTTATCACCATCCATCAGAAGTTTTTTGATCTTCTCTTCATTGTTCATGGCTTCATAGGCTTCATCAGCACCTTCATCTTCTACGACTGCATCTGCAAAATGGTCGATGAATTTAAAGAGCGAGTTCTCATCTGGTGTAAACAGCAGCTCTTCACATACAGCAATGTCCTCTTCAGTCATTTTGGCAAGCGGTATGATATGCTTCACATTGATGATCACAGAGGTCATTCCTGCCTGTACACAGTGATGCAGGAAAACTGAATTGAGATAGAATCTGGCATGCTTTTCCAAACCAAATGAGATATTTGAAAGTCCAAGAGTGGAACCTACTTCAGGGTATATCTCATGTATCTCTTTGATCGCATCATAGGCATTCTTCCCAGCAAATCTGTCTTCTTCTTCACCTGTTCCCACAGTAAAGGCCAGCATATCAAACATGATATTTTGAGGTTTTAGCCCATGTTTATGCACGGCAAGATCATACATGCGTTTTGCAACCGCTACCTTCTTCTCTTTGCTTCTTGCCATCCCCTCTTCATCGATCACCAGACAGACAAGTACAGCCCCATATTTTTTAGCTAGCTTACAATAGGTTGCAAAGTTCTCTTCCCCGTCTTCCAGGTTCGTTGAGTTGATGATAGGCTTTCCACCGATACATTTAAGTCCCTCCTCAATAGTATTGGGTCTTGTCGCATCAGGCATAAGAGGAAGCGGTATCTTCTGGTTATAAAGCTCCATGACCGCTCTCATGTCCTTAGCCCCGTCACGCCCTGCAAACTCTACGTTAACATCGAGCATATGCGCTCCGTCGCGCACCTGTGCCTGACCGACAGTGAGTGTACCTTCATAATCACTGGCCAATATAAGATCTCTAAATGCTTTTGAACCTGTTGCATTGGAACGCTCTCCTATGAGCAGTGGAGCGGGTTCCTGAAAAAGTTCTACAGTATTGAAGAGTGAAGCAACACTTGGTTTGATACTTCCGGTTGGTACTTTAGGCGTTACAGCTTTTACAGTTTGTTTAAGTGTTTGAATATGCTGTGGTGTTGTCCCGCAGCATCCTCCGAGGAAACTCACACCATCAAACTGCGTAAACTCCAGCTGCTTTTGAGAAAATTCATCAGGTCCCATCGGATAGTAAGTATATCCCCCGCGGTTTTGCGGCAGTCCCGCATTGGCATGGATAGAGATAGGCTTGTGCCACAGTTCAGAAAGTGTTTTAAGGTGTTTTTTGACCTGGTCAGGGCCGGTACCGCAGTTGAAACCTAATGAGAGAATATCAAACGGTTCCAAGATAGTCACGATCGTCTCGGCATTGGTACCTATCAGCATCGTACCGCTAAGCTCGATGGTCACTGAAACCATTATCGGAAGTTGTGTACCACGCTCCTCGTTCGCAGCTTGACATGCATGCAGAGCTGCTTTGATCTGCAAAGGATCTTGACAGGTTTCCAAAAGAAAAACATCACACCCGCCATCTATCAGTCCCAGTGCAACAACTTTATATCCTTCATACATCTCATCATAATGGATATGCCCAAGTGAAGGGAGCTTTGTTCCAGGCCCGATAGAACCCAAGACAAACTTAGGTGAAGACTCTGTTCCATATTCGTTACAGATCTCTTTTACGATCTGGGCACCTTTTTTCGAGAGTTCGTAAGCACGTTCTCCCATATCATACTCATCTAGTACCCACGGCATGGTACCAAATGTATTTGTCTTCAGCAGGTCAGCATCAGCCATGGCATAACGCTTGTGTATACGTCCTATAAGTTCAGGAGCTGTGTCATTCAGTAATTCATTACACCCCTCTTGAGCCACCCCTTTATCATCCAGCCAGGCTTCATCAGGCACTTTAAGATCCTGGATCTGTGTACCCATTGCTCCATCGATAACGAGAATACGCTCTTCTAAAAGTGATTTGATTCTTTCTGTAATAGACAAAAAACGCCCCTTTGAGATAATTTTGTAATTGTAGCAAAGTATGAGAAAAATATGGTTAAATATCATTTATAAGCAAAAGTATTATGTCGCTATAAGCTATAGATAGATACTATATCTATAGCTAAACTCATTGTGAAGTGAGGACAGAAAGTGATGGGTCTCAATGTAGATTGCCAGACTGCAAAATAGTTTGTCTACATATGTACTTTCGTATGTCCTGTACACTTTTAATGTAATATCTATCATTCTTGGAGATAATATGGGAAAAACAATCAAAAACATCATCACTGGTAAAGAAATCACTAAACCTGATCCTGTAGATATAGAGGTACCATTTGATGGTGGGGTTATGATCACAGAGACTGATCCTGCTGGTATTATTACTTATGCAAACCGTAAATTTAGAGAACTTACCGGCTATACCAAAGAGGAACTTATCGGTTCGCCGCACAGCATAAACAGACACCCTGATATGCCAAAAGCAGCATTCAAAGGAATGTGGGACACGATCAAAGCCGGTAACTATTGGGAAGGTTTTGTAAGAAATATGACAAGCGAAGGCAAATATTATAATGTTGTTGTATGGATAAAACCTAAGTTTGATGATGAAGGCAATATCATTGGATATATTGCAGGTAGAAAGATCCCTGATCCAGATCTAATGCAAAGGGCTCTGGACAAATACAAAGTTATGAAACATGATGAGATGTAGTGAGTGGGACTGATCCCATTCACGTACTCTCATTCTTGTAGTTACTATAAACCTTTTTTCGCTTCTTGAAGTGCAGCTATCACTGCATCTATATTTGCTTTTGGAATATGTACTTTCCAATCTGGCTCTTGGGCACCCGACTGAAGAGAAATACCAATACTTGCTACACTTTCACTCTTCGGACCGTAAGGCTCTGCTACAGTAGTGATAGTGATCTTTCCATCTTTCGTACCGCTCAAATTCATTTCATCTATTTTCGTTACTTTACCGCTCATAAATTATCCTTTAAAGTTTTAATGTAGATCGATTATATCACAATTTTTGAACTATTTTTTACCTTTTAGCAATCCTGATATCACTGCCTGCATTCGCAACCACATTTTATGATCTATAGCAGGAAAACCTGCATAGGTCTTACCGCCTTCAAGAGATTTGGTTACACCGCCTTTACCTGCGATTGTTGCAAAATCACCTACTTTCAAATGCCCGGCAGTGGCACTCTGACCGCCCATCACGACATTTCTTCCCAATGTCGTTGAACCTGCAAGTCCGACCTGAGCCGCACAGAGTGTATGTTCGCCCACATCACAATTGTGTGCGATCTGTATCAGATTATCCAGTTTCGTGCCTTTACGTATATAGGTACTGCCAAAGACTGCTCTGTCTATAGCACAGTTTGCACCTATTTCAACATTATCTTCCACAACCACATTACCGTTCTGATAGATCTTTACATGTTCTCCACGCTTCGTATGTGCAAAACCATACCCGTCACAACCTATTACAGTACCGCTGTGGATGATACACTCTGTCCCAATCTTTGTATCATGGTAGAGCGTGACATTAGGATGCAGTAGACTGCCTGAACCAACGTTGACATTGTCTCCAAGATAGCATCCTGCCATAACAGTGACATTATC
>DATCTA010000263.1:0-3818 GCA_036568165.1 Sulfurovum sp. | reverse complement strand
GTTTTACTTCTATATCGTAACTGTCTGTTAAAAGGCTATATTCACCATACCTCAGATTGCTATTTTTTCCCAAGATGATAAGTGATTTGTTTTGTTGTGTTTTGCTTTTCTTTTTTGCATCCTCTTTTATTGGCTTCTTTTGTACCGTTTTCAAAAATGCTTCAAGATCGATATTCAGATTCGTGATCTTCACACGTGAGGATGCTTTGTTATAGTAGAAGCGTTTTCCAAAAGCATAAAAATCAACATCATTTGGCGTCGTCTTTCCCTCAAAAGGAACTCTGGACTGGCATTGGTTGTCTTTCTCATACAAAAAACATGATGCTCTTTTCAGGATACCATTAAAAGTGAATGTTTTGAAATCTTTTGTTTTGATATCTACATTACCACCCTGTTCGATAGGTCCCGGATCAGGAAGATAAGGTTTGATCTTGGCAAGATCTGTTAAAAAGATATCTGTACTCTTCTCATCACTGACGATTTTTGTATAGAGTTTAGGTATCTCCAGCTTAATATTTTTTTCATAGTTTAGCTTGAGCGGCAAACTTTGATCTTTCAGGACAAAAAACTTCTCCGCTTTATCCCCAAGTTCAATACGCTTGGCATTCAAAACAAGATCTGCCTGTTTCTTCCCCAGATCAATACTACCGTTAAGATCACCTTCATAATGCGTATCATTCAAGTAGATATTTTTTAAAGTGACCACTCCTTTATGGTACTCTGCAATACCTTTCTCTACCGGAAATTTCATCTTTCCTATCCATAGGTCACTTTTATCAAATTCAACATTGACATAGTAGTCTTGGTAAGTATTTTTCAAACTGAGATCCGCCATGAACAATACTCTTGATTTCCCATTTTCTTGAAGCAGAGGCCACTTCAGTTCATAGGCCTCCAATAATTTTTTTATTTTTTCGCCCGCAGTGGAGTAGGTCCTTATCTTGAGTTTTAAATTGGTATCAGCATTAAGCAGATTGAGTATGCTCACCATACTCCCTTCCAGGCTTATATCTTCATATGTTGGTGCATTAAGGTAAAAATAAAGCCCTCCATACTCGTAGTTCAGCAGAAAGCTTGGTGCCAAGACAGGTGCAAGTCCTTCTTTAAAATGTATTTTGGCATCTGTAAAAAGCACCTCTCCTTTCAGGGCATCAAAATCCAATTTAAATTTGCCTTTTTCAATTTTTCCTTTACCGGTTAAAGCGTTAAGCTTGTATTCACTTGCCTGGACTTTATCTACCACCCAGCTTCGTACAGATTCGATCAAACCGAACCTGTCTATGATACTTCTGAGGTCCGTAAAAGTATCACTGTCGACTCTGAACTCTATATCATTTCCATGCTTGCTTGCATCAAATTTTCCGGATGCACCGCTGAAAGTAAAATTCCCTTCGGTCGATAAAATGTCATCTTGCAGATCGTAAGTGAATTTTCCATCAAGTACCACATCCTGTTGTTTCAGATCAAGAAAAGGGATAGTGGCCTTTATAATATTGCCTTCACGCATTACTTTGCCGACTATTTCGTAATCCTTGCTTGAAAGTACCAGGTAATCATGCAGAAACTGTATACTCAGTGTATTATTATTGAAACTGATGTTCTTCAGGTCAATGGATTGAAAAAATGTGAGTATATATTTTATGCGGTCAAAAGTTTCATCGACACTAGTAAAAGAGGGATCTGCTTTACTTTGGGGAATCATGACATTCCGGGCTTCCAATATAAGCTTTTTATCGAGTTTAATGTATAATCCTTCTACATGATAGTCAGCTACTTTAAATGTATCAAACCTGATACCTGCTAGAAGCCACATAAACAAACCGATAAAAAGGACAAAGAATACGATGAGTGTATTACGTAAAAGGACTTTTATTGCATGGGCGGAAAACTTTGCACTGGTTTTGATCATCACATTTGCCTTTTATACTACACAACCCATTCAAACAACACGGACACTTCTTGTACCGCAGGGCTCTATTACACATATTATATCACAGCTGACACAAAAGGGGTATGCTTTAAGCCCTATTGATAGATATATTTTAGCCTTTTTGGGGAAACCGCAAAGCGGTTGGGTAGATATAGGTGCTACCCGCCTGAACCGTATCGATTTTTTGTACAGACTTACTACTGCCAAAGCAAAAATGGAAGAGATCACTCTGATCCCGGGAGAGACCAGAGAGATATTCTTCACTGCAATAGCCAATGACCTCAAACTTGATAAAACAAAGCTGGACAACTATTATAAAGAGTTCTCAAAATACCCAGAAGCAGGTATTTATGCAGACACCTACTATGTTCCATACGGCATGGGAGAGAAACATCTCATCTATTTTCTGATCAGTGCATCTGAAAAGAAATATGAGGAAATATCAAAGAAGATATACGGGACCTACAACACAAAACAGTGGTCCAATGTACTTATCATCGCCTCGATCATACAAAAAGAAGCTGCCAACACGGAAGAGATGCCTCTTGTCTCATCGGTGATCTATAATCGCCTTAAAAAAGGAATGCTTTTGCAAATGGACGGAACATTGAACTATGGTGAATATTCACACATTAAAGTAACACCTGAGCGTATCAAAAACGATACCACCAGGTTCAACACTTACAAATACAAAGGCTTGCCCCACTCTCCTATCGGAGCCGTCTCTTTTGATGCGATCATCGCTGCGATAAAACCGGCAAAGACAGACTATCTTTACTTTATGAAAAATGCTGAGGGGCTCCATGACTTTACTTCCAGCTATAAAACACACCAGAAAAATATTCAAAAAGCACGCTGATCTTATAAGAGCTACGTCGTAAGGGCCTTGAGATCGTTCAGGTCGAACAGGAGCAGGTCTTCATCCTGTGTCTGTAGAAGTTCGTTTGAAAACCCGCTTTTGGAAAAGAGTGCATAAATATCTACTTTTATACCTGATTCCAATGCTTTTGCCTTGAGCTTAGTAAGTTCATTCTTGCATACTTTACGGTCTTTATACTTACACTCTCCAAGAATGACCTTTTTATCTTTAGTCACTGCCAATATATCAAATTCGCTATGAATGTTCCAAAAACTGCCACTACTGATCAATGGATTTTTCTCTTCAAAGTATTGTATAAGAAGTGCATCACAGAGTTGCTCATAGACCAATGAACGTAAACGGTCATAATGTTTTTGAAAGTTTGTTAAGAAAGCATCACCTTTACCGGCCATCAGGTCTTTTCTGTAATAGGTCACAAAACCGAACCAAAAACGCATGAAGGGCTGTACAAAACGAAGTTTGTCCTGCACCCTGTACGAGCGCTGCTCTTTTTTGAGTTTATGTTTTGGATGGATGCGTAAAGGGGTCTCTCTGGAAGCTTCGATCTTCAAGACATTGAGATCTACCAGTTCTTGAACGATCTGCTCACCCAACGTTTTATTGAGCCTGGCTTTTCTAAGTACCGAGTAAAGTTTGCCATCCCCTCTGGCCACTGCCATAAGTATTTCTCTGTAAGGACTCTCTAGAAGGTAAGAAGGTGAAACAAGTGCCTGAAATTTTGAGAAGTTCTGTACAAAATTAGATTCGACCATAGAAAAAACGTCATCGAAATAATCCAGTTCTATATTTTTTCCTATCCCGCCCAAAATAGAGAAATACTCAATTGCCTGTTCAATTTCCAGGTAAGAAAAATGTTGGCAAAATCTTTGAAATGACGCTTTGATGTAATCCCTTTATACTTAAGTTTGATTATTTTAACATACTTTTATTTGAATTTCTGTATGATTAATAATTAATCAATATTGAAGAGTAATATGGAAGCATTTTTCAGCAAATCAGATAAAGTAC
>DATCTA010000262.1:0-6204 GCA_036568165.1 Sulfurovum sp. | reverse complement strand
TATGCATCTATATTCATATTCGCATTCATTTAGTAGATACTCTTTCATTGTATCCATAATTGCTACACCAGAAATATCTTCATATATCCCTTGAGATGCCCTGTCGCTTGTAGTTACAACACCTATTTTAATCTTATCCATTACTCATGCATCCTTATTGATCTTTAAAATTTGCAAGCATTATATCGTAATAGTTTTAGGGAGACTGATGCATGTGCGATTCTTATTTGATCATCTCTATAGGTTCCGGTTTAGCCAAGTAGTGTCCTTGTGCATATTCAATGCCAAGTTCTTTTATTTCATTATAAACCGCTTCATTACAAATGAACTCGGCAATAAGTTTAAGCCCTTTTTCTTTGGCAAATGTTTGAATGGTTTTAACGATGACTTGACTGTTCTTGGACTCATGTACATTTTCAATAAAAGAGCCGTCGATTTTTAAAGTTGTGATAGGCAGGAATTCTGTTTGTGCATAGTTCGAACACTGTGCACCAAAATCGTCAATAATAAATTCAAGACCTAATTGATGCAGCTTTAAAATGATCTCTCGTATCTCGTCTGATTGCGTGATGGAATGAGATTCTAATATCTCCAATGAAAGTAATTTGGGATCAACAGCATGGCGATCAATAGTATTTGTTATAAATTCAAACAAACCGTCATGATGAAATTCACAATCACTGATATTGACACTGTAATGAAGTCCTGTTTTTGCAGCTTGTTTACATGCCTGATCGAACATGAATTTGAAAATATTATAGACTTGTCCACTGTTTCTTGCAGCCTTTATAAAATTGCTTGGAGTGTAAACTTCTTCATTATATTTAATACGGACCAGAAGCTCATACTTATCAATACTTTGATCCTTGAGATTAAAAATAGGTTGTGCATAAGCCATGATCTCATTATGTTCTAATGCGTGTTTTATGATCGGTGACCAGTGGTTTGTATCGTTTATCTGTTGGATCACCTTTAGATCACTTGAATAGAATTTTATTTGATTTTTCCCTAGATTACGGGCTTCTTTTAAAGCCAATTCGGCTTTTTTCAAGATATCATTTTCTGTTTGATAGGCAACCCCGATGGTTGTGTCAAGATAGGTATTAAAGTTATCAGTTACGATGTGAAATTTGGAAATATCTTCTTTGATCTTCTCAACATTGTCTTGAAGATTTTCCAGGTTTTGATCACTTGTAACAAGTGCGAAGATATCATTATTGAGGTGGTAAACCTTATAAGTATTGCTATATCTTGAATTTAAAAATGATCCTAACTCTCTAAGAACATAATCCCCAATATCATATCCGTTAGTTTCATTAATATGGCTAAAACCAATGATATCGATCAGAATAAGTGTTTGGTGTGACTGCTTTGAGTAATCTTCAATGAGTTTAATACGATTGGGTAACTGTGTTAATGAATCAGTCGTCATTTGACGGTAGGTCTCTTCATACTTGTGTTGCAGTTCCATGAGTTGATCATACTGTTTTATGGATGTCCGAACAGTGGTATAGAGTCTTTCACGAGTGAGCTCTGTTTTTTCTTTGAAATCATTGATATCATAATGCTGTATCACATGCATTGGAGGGAAGTCATTGGCCTGTCCTGTACGAATGATCAATCTGATAAAATCGTTTTCCAACTCTTTTCTGATATAGTTTACAAGTTCCAAGCCTGCTTCAGGGGTTTCCATGACCACATCTATGAGTGCAAGTGCTATATCATGATGTTCATTGAGTAGTGTTATTGCTTCAGTTGAACTGTATGCATTTAGGATATGAAGTTCAAAATCAGAGAAGTTCATTGACTCTAATGCAATGTTTGTTATCTCATGTATAGCTTTGTCATCATCGATGATCAATATCTTTCTGACATTTTTTTTACTTCCGGTATGAGATTGATTTTCCTGGGCGAAAGTTATATTAGCCATGTTTTACCTTTATAGATGATCGGTCAAATGTGATAGTGAAACCTAGACCATGAGGTGATACTTTCATAAGTTCCAATGAACCGCCAAGTTTTTGTGTAATGAGATTGTAGATAATGTGCAAACCTAGTCCGCTTCCTCCCTGCCCCCTTTTGGTAGTAAAGAAAGGATCAAATACTTTTTTCTCATGTTCTTCACTTATACCTTTACCATTATCCTGGTAAGTGAGGACAAGTTTATCTGTGAATTTTGAAGTGAATGTGATTATATTGTTTTCATTGGTTTCGAAACCATGCTTGATAGAATTCAAAATAAGATTAGAAAATATCTGAGAAAAGATCCCAGGATAACTGTCAAGAACGATAGTTTCATCTATATTGTTGATGACATTCACCTGTTTAGAATTCAGAGGAGCTTGAAAACTAAAAATAATGCTGTCTACATATTGTTTTAAATTAAATTCACGCTGCTCTTCTGAGTGTTGATCCACAGAGATATTTTTAAATGATTTTACCAACGTGACGGCATTGTTCAATCTGTCCCTGATCGTTTCTACCAACTTTTTCATGACAGCAATATATGATTTAAGTGCCTCTTCAGAGAGCTCGTTTTCTTTATATCTTGATTCCAGTGTTCTAAGTTCATGGTCTATTTGCGAAATACCGCTGAGCCCTACTCCCAGCGGTGTGTTGATCTCATGAGCGATACCGGATACCAAAGATCCAAGAGAAGCCATTTTCTCAGATTCAATGAGTATTTTTTGAGTCTCCTCAAGCTTTATCAAACTCTGTTGGAGTTGTCGTCTTGCCTCTTCTTCAGTACTTACAAAGTAGTAATAGAGGCTAAAAATTATGCCGATAACCAAAATAAAGTTAATGACAAAAAAACCTATGGTGTATGATCCTGAAAGACCAACATCATAAGGTTTTGCATAAGAATCTACCAGACCGCTGAAGATCATCAACAAACAGAACAATACAAACCAGTAGAATGATTTTCGCTTATCTCTGAGTGTGAAACTTCCAAATACAGCTATGACCGACCACAGAACATTCCCGCCGCTGGCAATAAAGCCTCCTAGAAAAAATTGAAAGAAAAAAGGAAGCAACAATGAAATGACAATCTGAACATTTTGTGATATTTCAAAATCTTTGGACAAATATAAATAAGTAAAGTTTACAATGGTAATGACAATATAAGCAAAGGGAACTGCAGCTGCGATATAGATATCATGATAGAGACATATGCTTCCCCATATCAATCCGCCAGAACTCATAAGTAGACCCATATAAATTAGAAAGCTGTGCTTACGTTTTTCAGCTTCTGTATTGTTCGAAGTATCTGCGATCGTTAGCAATGGCGATAAAAATGTTAAGTAATTTTTCATTTGGGGGATACTTTCATATTTGATACTATATTGTAATATAAGTTTTTTAAATAACAAGATAATTTTTATTAGATTCTAGCAAGTATTTTATCAAGTAGTAAAGTACTTAACACTCTTTTCAAATATCCTAACAAGTACGTTGCTTTGGTGATGTAGTAACGCGGTCTTGGTCGTTCTGATAGTATGATCTTGTGCACGACTCTTGCGACAGATACAGCGTCTTCATTGAAAGGTACTTTTTTATCTGCACCCTTTAGATTGTTAAGGTATCTCTCTTTAAATATGGAGTGCTCAATATCTATATTCTCTTTTAGTTTTATAACTGCATTATGACGGAAATGGCTGGTGATCGGTCCTGTATTGAGCAGTACAGGATAGATTCCAGTATCTTTAAGTTCAAGACGCAAAGTGTCTGTGAGACCCTCAATGGCATATTTGCTTGCATTATAGGACCCTCTTCCAAATAAGGAAATAAGACCCAGTACGGAACTGTGCTGTATGATCTTTCCATAGCCCTGCGCTCTCATCACAGGTATGATCTGTCTTGTACATTCATGGAGTCCAAAGACATTGGTTTCAAACTGTTCACGCAAGATGTCTGTTTTGATGTCTTCAATGGCCCCAGGTTGTCCAAAACCGGCATTGTTGAACCATACATCTATTTTCCCATCAAGTTCCAAGACTTTTTCGATAACTGCAGAGATGGTATCTGGCTTGGTCACATCAAGCTGCATGGCATTTTCAAATCCAAGATCTTTAAGCATATCAACATCTTCTAAAGCTCTGGCCGTAGGATAGACCTTGATAAATTTGTCCTTGAGATAGTTTGCAGTTTCAAGCCCTATACCGGAACTACATCCGGTGATGATGATATTGGTCACTATTTGATCCTTTTATAGTTTTCTATCTTCATAATGTTGAGACAGATAGTCTTTTAAAATTTGGCTATGGTCAAAGACCAGTTGATCCATCGGTATCTCTTCAAGTGCATAGAGTTTAGCCTCTTTTGCATCATCACCTGCTTTAGGTTCCCCTTTGGCTTTTGTTATGAAGACAGCACTGGCCGTATGAAAGCGGGGATCACGTTTGGGATTGGAATAGATGCCAAGCAATTTGACTATCTCTACATCCAAATTGGTCTCCTCCTGCATTTCTCTTATTAATGCATCTTCGACACTTTCACCTATATCAACAAATCCACCTGGAAGTGCCAGACCCTTTGGCTGATTTTTGCGTTCTATAAGTACTATGCCCCTAAATCTATCTTCATCATATACTTCTATGATACCATCAGTTGTAAGATAAGGTGTTTTGGGTGTAAAAGGCATTATATTCTCCATTTAGATGCTATTTTATACGATATCAGATCTTTATGGACTTATTTTCAAAAGGTGACCTGCATGTTTTATAAAGTATGTCACAGTTAAAGCACTGAAAAATTCAAAGGTCTTCTGTGCATCTATGATCTTGTCATCCATTCCTATAAAGACTTCTATAATGGTACCTCTCTCAAGGACGTCTTGGATTTTTTCTGGATCCCACTCATACTTCAATAGTGCATCCAGATCCTCTTTGCTTCCCGCATTCAGGTATGAGTACATATCCACTCGAGAAGGATATGCGACATTGGAAAGGAATTGCTGAACATACGCTTCTTGTCCTGCTTCAAAATAACGCAGTTGTGTTCGAATGAAGCTTTGTTTTTGTGTCTGGAAAAAAGCCGGAGAGAGAAGTATAAGCCTGTCCACACGTTCTTTGCTTTGATAGACGTATTCGAACGCCTGCTGTGCTCCATAAGAAAAACCGGCAACAGTGTAGTTGCTCTGTATAAGATACGGATCAAAAAGATTCTCTTCATTCTTAAGCGAGAAACCATTAAAGTATTTCATAGAGCCACACCATTCTAAAAGAGTTTACGGAGAATCACTCTACACTCTTCAGCTGTGATATTTTCATGAGCCAATAAAAATTGTGAAACTTCATACAGCGCCTTTTCAAGCGTTTTCAAAAGTGTAGTTACTTCAGAAACGGACTCACGTAAAAGTTCCTCTTCCTGCTGTGGGGTCACTATGAAATTGTCGCTCATCACATATTCGTAGATCACTTTACGTATGATCTGTTTGGCTTGAGCAATATCTGTACTGGCATTGGTAAACTGTTCATTATAATGTATCTTTGTCGCAATGCTTCCTGCAAGGTAGACTTTGATACGTGCGAGAAGTTGGCTTTTGGAAAGAATCTCATGTTCATTGCTCAATAACCTCGTATTGACGATACCGATCTTTTCAAATTCGACATCCAGCCATGTTGCGATCACAGCTTTTGCAGCCTGGTAAATAGCCTGGATCTCTCTCTCCTCGTCTGTAAAAGAGAGTATCTTCCGTTTTCCCAAAAGGACCTTTTCTTTTACCGCTTCAAAGTCTGAGGTCTCTACGATACTGCGGCCTTCTCTCATAGCATAGATAGCTGCTTCATTTGTAAGCGTATCCAGCGCTGCAGAGTTAAATCCGACTGTCATACGTGCGACTTCTTCTATATTGACTTTATTTGGCTTTTGTGCAAGATAGAGTTCAAGTGTTTTTACCCTGTCTTCGAGATCCGGGAGTGAGATATGTATGCGTCGGTCAAAACGTCCTGCTCTTAAAAGTGCTTCATCAAGCATCTCTATTTTATTCGTTGCACCAATGACGATGACACCTGAACTGTCTTCAAATCCATCCATCTCGGTCAGAAGTTGATTGAGTGTGGCTTCTCTTTCGTCATTTCTTAGTTCACCACGACTTTTACCAACGGCATCTATTTCATCAATAAACACAATACTAGGTGCCATCTGCTTGGCTTTTCTGAACAGTTCAGAAACTCTTTTTGCACCCATGCCTACATAGATATG
>DATCTA010000261.1:0-2880 GCA_036568165.1 Sulfurovum sp. | reverse complement strand
GAAACGTGTCTGCTCAGTAGATAAAGCCAATGTACTCGAAGTAAGCCAGTTTTGTAGAGAGATCGTAGAAGAGGTGGCTAAGGATTATCCTGAAGTTGAACTTTCACATATGTACGTTGACAATGCTGCAATGCAGCTTATTCGTGACCCTAAGCAATTTGATGTGATCCTGACAGGAAATATCTTCGGTGATATCCTCTCAGATGCTGCAAGTATGTTGAGCGGTTCTATCGGGCTTCTTCCAAGTGCAAGTACAGGTGAAGGTGTAGGACTGTTCGAACCTATCCATGGGTCTGCACCGGATATCGCTGGACAAGGAATTGCTAACCCATTGGCTACGATCTCATCGGCAAGTATGATGCTTCGTTACGCTTTAGGTGAAAAAGCAGCAGCAGACAAGATAGATAATGCTATCAAAAAAGCATTAAGTGAAGGATACCGTACTGGTGACATCGGTGACTATGATGCAAAAGAGATATGTACATGTACAGAGATGGGTGACATTATCGCTGAGTACGCAGCTAAATAAGTTTTAAAATATATTACACATCTTGAGTCAGCTTTTTATAAGTTGGCTCTTTCAAATCTTAGAATGATTTATAAAGGGATGACATGCCCACTTTCAAATCTTATCCGGATTTTTTTGCTCAAACTGACCCCCATATACTTCAAGATATCAAAACCGTTACTGATCATTTAAAAGAGAACTATAATGCCAAGTGCTATATCGTTGGTGGGGCTGTTCGTGATAATTTAATGGGTTACAGGTCCAAAGACTATGACATTGAATGTTTTGGTATTGGCGTAGAAGATTTTGAACGTGCGATGGAACATCTAGGTGCGCAGGGCGTAGGCAAAAGCTTTTTTGTCTATAAGTATCATGATCTGGACATTTCACTCCCGCGGACCGAACAGAAAGTTTCATCAGGACATCGGGGTTTTAAAGTATCCTTGGCCACGAATGAAAAAGAGGCATCACGAAGACGTGACTTTACGATCAATGCTTTAATGTATGATATTCAAAACGAACAGATCATTGATTTTTGGCATGGGCTGGATGATCTGGAAGCTAAAATAATACGTATAGTGGATGAGAGATCATTTGTGGAAGACAGTTTGCGTGTCTTGCGTGCGATGCAGTTTGCAGCACGTTTTGGGTTTAAAGTAGAGGAACAGACTTGTAGGATCTGCCAGTCTATCGCTCTGGATGATCTTCCTAAAGAACGGATATTTATAGAGTTTCAGAAAATGTTCATGGGAAGATACTTGCACTACGGACTCTATTATTTGTACTCACTCGGTATAGCACAGCAGCTTTTCAATACACGATTGGAGAGACAAACATTTATGAAGTTAAGCCGGGTTTTGCAACAAAGCCAAAAAAACTTTCTAGAAAAACTTAGACCCTATTATTTTCTTTTTATCTGTAAAGAGTATTTTTCAAGCGATATTGAAAAGGTATTGGACAGATTGGCTGCACCAGGCAGTTACTATAAAAAATTGACAGCAGCATCGGTCCCTGAAAATGTCACGATGGACTTTATAGCAAATCTGTCACTTAAAGAGGGCATTATAGAGTATGTAGGCAACTATCAAAAAGATGTGATTGCCTTGGCAAAAAAGCTGGATGTATGGGACAAACCTTTTGATAGGGGTGTAACACCTATAGAGTTAATGAATGAAGGATTTTCAGGTAAGGCATTAGGTGATGAACTTGACAGACGTACCAAAGAAAAGATAAAGAGTTTGAGCGAAAAATAGGTATAATTTTACAATTTAATTGCAATTAGGGTAAAAATGGAAAAAAGAGCAAGGGTTTTAATAGACTGTAACGATGCAAAAGGTTTGGTATATAAGTTCTCTAAAGTATTCTACGACAGAGGACTGAATATTGATGACAACCGTGAGTTTGTTGATAAGGAAGTCGGACGATTTTTTATGCGTTCAGTGGTTACAGGACTATTTGATACTAAAGAGTTACTCGAAGAACTCAAAGCGGTAGCACCCACAGAAGCACATATCAAGGTCATAGAACCTGAAGACAAGAAGATCATCCTTATGGCAACGAAAGAGTCTCATGCACTGGGTGACATTTTAGTACGTCATGCAAATGGCGAACTGGATGCACAGATAGAGTGTGTCATCGCCAATCATAATACACTTGAGACCTTTGTACGAAGATTTGATATCCCATTCTTTCATATACCTGCTGAAGATATGAGCAGGGAAGAGCATGAGAAACATGTGATGAAGCTCATCAATGAGTTTGAATTTGATTATATTGTCCTGGCAAAATATATGCGTATCCTTACACCGGATTTCGTGAAAGCATATCCGCAAAAGATCATCAATATCCACCACTCTTTCCTCCCGGCATTTATAGGGGCTAACCCTTATAAACAGGCCTTTGACAGAGGGGTAAAGATCATTGGTGCTACGGCACACTATGTGACAGATGATCTGGATGAAGGGCCTATTATCGCTCAGGATGTCATCCCGGTAAATCACCGTTTTTCATGGAAAGATATGCAAAGAGCAGGGCGTGACGGTGAGAAGATCGTTCTTTCACGTGCACTCTCACTCGTCCTACATGACAGAGTCTTTGTAAACGGGAACAAGACGGTAGTGTTTTAATCAAATTAAAATTATTTTTGATAAATTTCCTCATACTTGAACTGCGGTGTTGTTTCTCTCTTCATTTTTTTAGAAAAAACGAAGCAAAAAAGCGTCGTGGCTCTCGAATCGCTTCGCTTTCAAGGGCGTTCACCACGACAGAGCACACGTTGTGTGATTTAATGATAGAAAGGTAAGATACTTCATGTTTAATATCGTATTGGTAGAACCAGAGATTCCGCAAAATACAGGGACGATAGGCCGTCT
>DATCTA010000260.1:0-3363 GCA_036568165.1 Sulfurovum sp. | reverse complement strand
AGGCATCTTCTATCGTACATCCATGCAGCATTACACGGTGGCCTACTGTCACATCATTCCCGATCACGGTAGGATGTCCATCAGACATGTCCGCTTTTTTATGATGTGTAACATGCACCATACTGAGGTCCTGTATATTGGTTCTGTCTCCTATGGTAATGTGATGCACATCCCCGCGAACCACACAGCCAAACCAAACTGCTGAGTCCTCTCCCATACTTACCCGTCCGATCACTGAAGATCCTTCCGCTATCCATGCGTTCGGTCCTAGTTGAGGTGTCCATTCTTTGAATTTTATTAGCATTAGCTCTCCTTTAAGATACGGCTTGCCAAACGGCTTACATAGTTAGGCGTCTCTTTTTTTGTCTTATTGTGGATCTTGTTGACATACTCTTCCAAGACATCATGATTGTTGACAGTTCTTCCTAAAGAAGGCACTTTGGTGTAGTTACCATCTTCTTGAAGTTCCCATCGCAGTGTATTGTCGGCAAGCTGCAGCATGAGTATCTGTTCTATCTTTTGTGACAGTGTCTCTTCGAGGATAGGTGTCATCAGTTCAACCCGTCTCACAAGGTTTCTAGGCATGAGATCTGCAGAAGAGATGTAGCATTTGACCTTGTCATGTTTAAAGAAGTAGATTCGTGCATGTTCCAAGTATTTTCCTATAACCGAAGAGACAGTGATATTTTCACTGACACCTTTGATACCGGGTTTTAAACAGCAGATACCACGAATGATGAGATCGACCTTACAACCCATTTGTGAAGCGATATAGAGTTCTTTGATTACATCCATATCTACAAGGGAATTGGCTTTGAGTATGATATGACCCTCAGATCCATGCTTACGCTCTTTTTCTATCAGTTTGATGATCTTTGGTTTGATCTGTGTAGGAGACATAAAAAGGTTGCTCAATTTTGTCTGGGTGGAGAAACCTGTTAAAAAATGGAAAAAGTGCGTAGCATCTGTACTGAAGATATCTTTGCTTGTAAAGTATGAGATATCTGTATAGATCTTTGCTGTACTCGGGTTATAGTTCCCTGTGGCAAGGTGCACATAGCTTTTGAGTTTTCCATTTTGTCTTTTGATCACCTGCGCGATCTTTGCGTGCACTTTCAGGCCGGGAATACCATACACGACATGCGCCCCTACATCTTCAAGTGCTCTTGCCCAACGCAGGTTATTCTCTTCATCAAATCTTGCCTTGAGTTCGACAAGCAC
Organism: Sulfurovum sp.; assembly: GCA_036568165.1. Classification (GTDB taxonomy): domain Bacteria; phylum Campylobacterota; class Campylobacteria; order Campylobacterales; family Sulfurovaceae; genus Sulfurovum. Next base: position 2,142 of record DATCTA010000260.1, on the reverse strand, counting down.
CATCACCTGTTTTCCGTCACGTACCGCATCAATCAGTGCTTTGACGATAGGAGAGTTCGGTCCTGCACGGTAGAGTGTCATACGTATTGCGATAGTATCGGGATCTGCAGCAGCCTGTTTGATGAATTTGACAACAGGCTCGAAGCTGTCAAAAGGATGGTAAAGCAGTACATCCTGTTTTTCGATCGCTTCAAAGATCTTATCATTGTTCAACGGCGGGAGTATCTTTGGATTGAAGGCAGGCAGTACAAGGTGTGAGAGCGCCTTGTCTCCTACGATCTGCCAAAGACTTCCAAGATCAAGCGGAAGGCTTTTATAGGCATAGATATCTTCATCATCAAGGTTGAGGTGGGAACGTAAAAAATCGATAAGATCCGTATCTGCCCCATCATTGAGTTCAAGTCTGATGAGTGAACCTTTGTTTCTGGATCTCAATCCCTCTTGAAGGATCTCCAAAAAGTCATCCGCTTCCTCCTCTTCTATCTCTATATCAGCATTTCTGGTCACCCTGAAAGGAGTAGAAGCCAAGGGGCTGAATCCAGGGAAAATTTCAGATGCGAAGGATTCGACCACGGATTCAATAGGGATAAATGTCTGTTTTAACTGTATGAACCTTGGGAGTATCCTCGGGATTCGAATAAGTCCATGTTTGATATGTTCAGAGTCGTCTTCAAGTGTGAGTGCAAGACCGAAACTAAGATTGTTAAGATGTGGAAAAGGGTGTGTGGCATCGACGGCTATAGGAATGATCACCGGATAGATCTCGTTAAAGAATTTTTCTTTGATCTCTTCTTGTTCCTCTTTGTTGAGTGCTTCATATTTTTTTATGTTGACACCATAAGTGTAAAGCTCTGCGATGATGGAGGTATAGCATGACTCCAGAACCTGGTGCTCTTTGTGCAGGTATGCACGTATCTCTTCGAGCTGCTGGATCGGTGTCAGCTTATCCGGTCCTGTTTCCTGAACCCCGGCTTTATAGAGTGCTTTAAGTCCTGCAACACGGATCATATAGAATTCATCAAGGTTTGTTCCGTAGATAGCAAGAAATTTAAGACGTTCCAGCGGTGGCAGTGTTTCATCCAGTGCCTGTGCCAAGACACGGGAATTGAACTGCAGCCATGAAAGTTCACGGTTAAAATAGAGTTGAGAAGAAGAGAGATCTAACGCCATGAATATCGCCTAAAATTATTATTTTACGCGTATTATAGCAAAAAGCTACAACTTTTTGATTTTGGCTATCTGGTCACGCAGTCTGGCGGCCTCTTCAAAGTCCAAACTTTTTGCAGCAGCAAGCATCTTGGCCTTGAGTTCTTTCATCAGCTGCTGCCGTTCTGCTTTTGGCATTTTATCCAGTTTGCTTTGTTTGTTATAGAGCTCGCCTGCATCCTCTACCTTAAGATCTGTATCAAGAGGTCTGAGTGTCGTTTTGGGTGTGATACCGTGAGCTTTGTTGTAAGTGATCTGCTTTTCACGTCTCTTCTGGGTAGTATCGATAGTGAACTGCATGGAGTCTGTCATCTTTTTTGCATACATGAGGACAAGACCGTTGGCATTTCTTGCAGCCCTTCCTGCTGTTTGTATCAGTGAGGTGCGCGAACGCAAAAAGCCCTCTTTATCTGCATCAAGTATGGCAACCAGGCTTACTTCGGGAAGATCAAGTCCCTCTCTAAGAAGGTTGATCCCTATCAAGATGTCAAATTCACCCAAACGCAGTGAACGTATGGTCTGGTTACGTTCTATGGCATCCATGTCTGAGTGCATATGACGTGCCTTGAGGCCAAGGTCATTATAGTAGGTAGTGAGCTCTTCGGCCATCTTTTTGGTAAGAACGGTGATAAGCACGCGTTCTCCCCTTTCTACGACCGGCTTGATGCGATCATAGAGGTTTTCTACCTGATAGGTACTGTCGATCACCTCTATGACAGGGTCAAGAAGTCCTGTGGGACGAACGACCTGTTCAGCTACCACTGAAGAGAGTTCAAGTTCAAGTGGTGCAGGGGTGGCAGAGACGAATAGAAAGTGGGGGGCTTTATGAATGTATTCATCGAACATCAGTGGACGGTTGTCCAGTGCTGAAGGTAGTCTGAAACCGTGATCTACAAGAACCTCTTTACGGCTTCTATCTCCTGCATACATGCCTCT
>DATCTA010000259.1:0-4738 GCA_036568165.1 Sulfurovum sp. | reverse complement strand
AGGATAGTTTTGTTAAGATAATGATAGTAAATATAGGGAGAACACAATGTATCTTTTTACTTCTGAAGCAGTTTCTGCAGGGCATCCTGACAAGTGTGCGGACATAATCGCTGATTCTATCGTAGACAGACTGCTTCAGATTGACCCTGATGCAAAAGTAGCTACAGAAGTGTTTATCAGCGGCAAACATGTCATTATTGGTGGTGAAGTAAAAACTACTGTTATGCTTAATGATGCATTTTATGAAGATATCGTCCAAAAAGCATTTAGGCAGATCGGGTACCCTGAGATCGGATTTGACAGGGGTGAAACATTTTTCCCTGATGAGGCCCAGATACATACCTATGTGAGTACACAATCACCTGATATCACGATGGGAGTCGTGAAAGAAGACAATGAGATCGGTGCAGGAGATCAGGGAATGATGTTCGGATATGCGACATGTGAGAGGGATGACTATATGCCTATAGCCTTTTCCTATGCGAGAGAGATCAGGGATGTTCTTTATGATCACGCACTGCAGCATCCTGATGTTTTTGGCGTAGATATGAAAACACAGGTCGTGATGGATTATGATACCAAAGAGAATTTTGATCAGTGCAGACCGCAGCGTATCAAAAAGATCATTGTAGCGATCGCGCACAATAAAGCGGTGTCTCAGGAGGAAGTCAAAAAACGTGTCAGGGAGATCATCGCCAAGAACGTAAAGTTTGAAGCAGGGCACTATGATGAAGAGCAGATCACGTTTTATATCAATAATACAGGACGGTTCGTGCAGCATTCGCCGATCGCCGATTCGGGACTGACAGGCAGAAAAGTGGTTTGTGATACCTATGGAGGGTATGCACCGATCGGGGGAGGGTCACAGAGCTCCAAAGATTACACGAAAGTGGACAGGACCGCACTTTATGCTGCCAGATGGCTGGCAAAACACATCGTTGCCGCAGGATTGGCCAAGAAGGCGCTTGTACAGCTCTCATATGTGATCGCAGAGCCGAGTCCCTCTTCTGTTACGGTAGATACACAGCATACAGGACAAAGCGGGCTAAAAGATGAAGCGCTCTCAGCGTTGATCGCTGAGAGATTTTCCCTCACACCTAGATGGATCACAGAAAAATTTGGACTTGACCGTCCAAGTAAGGAGCGTTTTTTGTATGCCAGGATAGCTGCAAAAGGGCAGGTCGGATATGAGGAGTACCCTTGGGAAGCTCTGGATGAACTGGAGTGGTTCAAAAGTCTAAAAAGCTAAACACTTTTAGATACTGCAAGAGGCATTTATCTTAAAGACACCCATATCTTTTCCCTTTATATCCATCACATGTACAGCACATGCCAGGCAGGGATCAAAAGAGTGAAGCACTCTTAAAACCTCTAAAGGTTTGGAAGGATCTTCAAGTTTTATCCCTACAAGAGCCTCTTCATAAGGCCCTCTCTGGTTTTTGCTGTCTTTGGGAGAAGCATTCCATGTCGTAGGTGCGATCACCTGATAGTTTTTGATCTTCTGGTCTTCTATGTTTACAAAATGGCTTAATACCCCTCTTGGCACTTCAAAAAATGCCCTTCCTTTTGCGTTTTTAGGTAAGGTTTCAAATTCATATTTTGACCATGTCTCTGTATCGTAATATTTGATATTTTCAACGAGGTTATTGATTAACTTAAAGATATATTCTCCTATATAGGCACTCTCTATAGCCCTTGCTGCATTTCTGCCACCGGTGGTTGCAAGATCTTTTAACTCCAGGTCACATTCGGCCAGAAATTCATCTACAAAGGGTTTGATGAACCTGTTGCCTTTCTGATAGCTTATAAGAACTCTTGCAAGAGGACCGCACTCCATTGTTTTACCATTGTATCGTGGTGCTTTGATCCAGGAGTATTTGTCATCAGGTTTTGAGGTTTTAAGAGTACCGTCTTCGTTAAGGTCAGTATAGTAGGGTTGGTCGTCTTTGTACCAGGCTCTCTCTACCTCTTCAGTGATCTTGCTCTCATCAAACGGCTCTATCTCATTGAAGTTGTTTGCGTAGATAATTCCATTTTCAAAAAGCTGGGCATCATCACTGAATTTATAGCCGCCCACACATAAATAGTTACCCACAGAAGCGCCGATACCTGCTTTGATATCATCTCTGTAAGCCTGAGTGATCAGCTTGACGTCTGGTAAATAGGCCCTGTCTATAAACTCTTTTGCCTCTTTCATGATAAATATAAAATCATTGAGCCTTTGCGGGTTCAGCATATCGGCAACACTGGTCACACCGCCGACGACTATCGTTTGAGGATGGGGTGTTTTGGCACCGAAAATGGCAATGGCACGTGAAATATCACTCTGAAACCTCATGGCTTCAAGATAGTGTGAGAGAAGAAGCAGATTCTCTTCTGGAGAGAGTCTATATGCTTTATGCCCCCAGTAGCCATTGCTGAATAGCCCAAGCTTACCGGCTTTGACAAACTTATCCAATTTCTCTTTGACACCTATATAGTGTGCATGCGAGTTGGCATAGGGTAGTTTTGAGTATTTATGTCCTGTCTTACTGGTAAGTTTGGGGTCTGCTTCCAACGCTTTGGTCACATCAACAAAATCCAAAAGATGCAAATGGTAAAAATGTATGACATGGTCCTGGATGAAAAGTGCCAAAGCCATCAGATCCCTGATGATCTCACTGTTGATAGGATTTTCAATTTTATAGGCATCTTCAACAGCACAGACAGCGGCACGAAAATGCACATTGGTACAGACTCCGCAGATCCTTCCGGCCAGGAGTCCGGCATCTCTTGGGTCTCTTCCTTTTAAAATGATCTCAATACCTCTGAAGAGCTGGCCGCTGACATAGGCTTCTTTGACAACATTGTTTTCGTCTATCTCCACTTCGGCACGCAAATGCCCTTCGATACGTGTGATCGGATCAATGACTATCTTCTGCACTATTCTTCCTTCTCTTCAACTTTTCTCTCGTTTGCCAGTGTGTCAAAAAAGCCTTTTTCAACACATCCCATACAGCCATGTCCTCCCTGAACAGGCCAGCTGGTACCCTGGTTGAATTTAAGTGTCGGACAGTTGGCATTGGCATAAGGTCCTTTACATCCCATCTCAAAAAGACACCATCCTTTTTTTGCACCTTCATCTCCCCATTCCTTCACGAACTCTCCAAGTTCGTAATGTCCTCTTCTCTCGCAATTGTCATGGATCCTGCCTGCATACGCCCATAGCGGACGGTTGAACTGATCCAGTGCAGGAAGTTCAGAAAACATCAAATAGGAAAGCAGTGTACCTACGATATTTGTAGGGTTGACCGGACAGCCGGGAAGATTGATGATATCATCACGACCGAGCGCTTCAGATACACCTACCGCACCAGTAGGGTTCGGTGCAGCAGCAACAACACCGCCGTCAAACGCACAACTGCCAACCGAGAGTATCAAAGCTGCATCTTTGGCACATTTTTGTAAAAGCGCTAACCCTGTTTCACCTTTTGGCCCTATACGAAGGAATTTCCCCTCCATACCCATAGGAATAGCCCCCTCGACAATAAGTACATATTCACCTTTTTGATTGGCAATGATATTTTCCAGTGCCGTTTCACTCTGATCTCCAGAAGCACTCATCAGAAGTTCATGGTAATCCAGTGAAATATAGTCAAATATCAGATCCTCTATACCGGGATGTGATGACTTGATGAAGGCTTCGGAGTTTCCTGAACAGTCAGCCAGTTCAAGCCAGATGATAGGCACCTTGTTCAGCGTCTTGATACCCTCTTTGACAAGTCCTTCAAATTCTGGATGAAGCTGCATAGTGGCTGTAACCATGGCTATCCAGTTATTGAGTTCTTTTTGGCTTATGTCATAGGCATCAATGGCCGAAGTGAGGTTTTCGCTGTCGAGTTCGTTTCTTGGATGAAGCCTGTTGAACTTTTCAATCCGCTTTTTAACGACCTTCATCTCTTCTTCACGTTCAATATCTTCCGGGCTTCTTTTAGGCATATTAGGATCTATAAGACCTTGAGATCCTTCAATCACATCCTCGACCATTTTTTTACATTTGCCGCATACCCGGCCTGCCTGACTAAACGCTGCCAATTCCAAAAAGTTTGAGATGCCTGTTGTTGCAACGATATCTTCAAGATCTTTTTGATAAACATGCTCACAAGAGCAGATGAGTCTGCCTCTCTCTCCTATCAGTCTGTTCTCATAGAGATAGGATGGATCAATGGTCTCTTCATTTTGCATGAGGGTCTCTAGATACCCTATATCCACATTGGTATTGATCCCTATGAATCGTGTGAGTTTGTCATCCTCTATGAAGTATTCATCGACACGATTGTCTTTGTCTGAAGTGATCAGTATCTTTTCATGGTTTTCCGAATATGCAGGCGATCTCACCTCTATGAGTTCATATTCATCCACTTTGAGCATGTCTATCATCACGTCAAGTGCAAAACGCTTCTCTTCCAAGCCCAGGATGTTTGCTATGGCAACATCCGCCTGAAGGGTACATTCTTTGACGTGCCCTGCGATATAGTTGATGTCTTTTACCTGTGCAGCTTCACCTACAGCATAGATATCTCTATCTTCTGTTTGCATGGTAGTATCGGTCAGGATACCTTTGTCGCATGCCAAGGCATCTCTTGCAAAGTCGATGTTGGGTTTGATCCCGACACCAAAGATCAAAAAAGGATCCACAATTTCTCGTTTTTTTGTCTTTAAACGTATGATTAGGTTTTCTTTGATCTCCTTATCTACG
>DATCTA010000258.1:0-3427 GCA_036568165.1 Sulfurovum sp. | reverse complement strand
AGCACAACCAAAAGCACCAATGCCGGACCTTGGGGCTATGCTTGGGGGGATCGCTATGAATATCCCTGAATTTGCATCAGGGGATTTCTTGGGAGACGGTAAAAGCCTTTTGGGTGATATGGCTGCAGATGCTGCGATGAGTGAAGGTACTGTTGACAGTAAACCAAGGGTCATCTCACGTGGTCCATTGGAGTATCCACCTGCAGCGGCTAAAAAGCGTATCAAGGGGTATGTTGTAGTGAATATGCTCATCAGTAAAGACGGAAGTGTGGAAATTGCCAAGGTAATAGCTTCCAGTCCTGCAGGTGTATTTGATCAAGCAGCATTAAGAGGCGTAAGAAGCTGGCGTTTTGCTCCGGCCAAATACAAAGGTAACCCGGTAAAAGTATGGGCGAAGCAGAAAGTACGCTTCGATTTTAATTAAGGTGAAACTATGTTGAAAAAAATCATTACAATATCAGTTATCTTTTTCTTGACATATTCACTGCATGCAAAAGAGACTGAAGAGCAAACGATCAACCATATGGAGATCGCTACCATCATGTACTATGATGGAAAGTTTGATAAAGCGCTTGAAGAGCTTGAAGCAGCAAAGGATTCTCATACCAAGATAGAATGGGACAAATACCATAATATGAGAGGCTTGATCTTTCTGAAGACTGAGAAGTATCAAGCCTCTATCAATGCTTTTAAACAAGCGATCATTGCAACAAAGCAAAAGGTATATGAGCCACCTGTAGAAGAGAAACCTAAAAGAAAATATCTTTTTACTGTTCTTTCTAAAAATACTAAAGTGGAAGAACCGGTAGTTAAAAAGCCAGTCTTTGATCCGGAAAAATTAAGAAAAGACCAGATCGAAGAGATCTATATCTATCTTTCACAAGCGTACTATAAAGCTGAACAGTATATCAGTGCTGCACAGGCATTGGATGCTGCAGGAGAAAAAGGACGTGCGAATCCATCTTTGTTCACACTTAGAGCAGAGTGTTACTGGAAAGCCGATCAAAAAAGTTCGGCGATCGATGCGCTTAGCAGAGGAGCAACGCTTTTCCCTGAAGATGCCACACTTCTGAAACAGAAGTTTTACTACTTTGCGGAGTTAAAGCTTTATCAGGCCTCGATCGAAGCAGCTAGAGCTTATATGAGTAAAATGCCTGCAAGTGCAGATGAGTATATCTCTTTGGCACAGATGCTCCAAGGCGGTGGTGAGGCTGAAGAGGCGATCAAAGTACTTGAAGAGGCAAAGATAAAGTTCCCAACTTCTGCAAAAGTACATATCTTACTTGGTCATTACTATAACCAGAAAGATATGCCTCATATTACTGCTGATCTTTTTGAGAAGGGCTCTTACTATGATCCAAACTATCTCAAAGAAGCAGCGGAGATGTACAGAAGGAATGGTGAACTTGCCCATGCGCTTTACCTCAATTCATTGATGACAGATAAGGAAGAAAAAACCAAGCAGCAAGTTGCGATCTTTATAGGTAAAAGTGAATTTGAAAAGATTATCGGACTTAAGGATGCTCTTGATAGATATGGTCTTTTGAAAAATGACAACATGCGTTATGCATTGGCGTATGCATACTATATGGTCAAAGATTATGAAAGTGCAGAAGACCATCTAAAAAAGATAGAAGATGACGAACTCTTCTCTAAAGCAACCGTTATCCGCAAAAATATCGAAAAATGTAGAAGTAACAGTCTGGAGTGTATATAGATGAAAAAGTTAGTGCAATTATTGCTTTTAATGATACTGCCGATGGTAGTAATGGCTAGTCCATTAAAAGAGGGTACGCTTTCAGTGTTGCTTTTCAGTGAGGGAAAACCCCTTGCCAATAATGAAATCAAGATCGATGGAAAAAAGGTTTACAAGACAGACGAGGATGGTGCTGTAAAGATACCGCTTGTTGCTGGCAAACACCTCATAGAGATCTTTGGAAAAAATGCCGCAGGTGAAAACCTTGGGTACTTTAAAAAACCTGTAGGTATCAAAGAGGGAAGAGATACAGAGATCATAGCTACACTCTCTAAAACAGGGGCAGACAGTATCGATATCGATGTACCTGTAGCTGTAGCGGCATCTGTTGAAAGAGAAGCCCAAAAAGCTACCGGAGAGGGGATACTTAGAGGTCAGGTACTCTCTTCAGAAGGCAATACACCTATCGCAGGCGCAAGAGTCTTCGTAAGAGGTACAGGAGTAGATATAAGAACCGATGAAAACGGCCGCTTTTCTGCAAAGATACCATCAGGTAAAACTTTAAGCATTTCTGTTGTGCATTCAGCTTACAGTTCACAAACTATCGGTGGGATCACAGTTAAAAAAGACGGGGCAACATCAAGAACAGTAAAGTTAACTCCGGCAAGTATGGAGCTTGAAGAGTTTGTAGTACTTGCTCCAAAGATAGAGGGTAGTATCTCAGATGTTATAGCAGAAGAGAAAAACATCAATGCTGTAGCAAGCATACTTGGTTCAGAAGAGTTGTCTAAAAAGGGAGACTCTACTGCAGCAGCAGCACTTAAAAGGGTAACAGGTGTTACTTTGGTAGATGGAAAAAACATCTATGTGCGTGGACTAGGAGAGAGATATTCTAACGTAGAAATGAACTCTATGCCACTTCCTTCTCCAGATCCAATGAAAAGAAATGTCCCTCTTGATATCTTTCCATCATCAGTGATCGGTTCGATGAAGGTTCAAAAAAGTGCATCTGCTGACGTTCCGAGCAATTTTGGAGGCGGATATATAGATGTTAGAACTAAAGAGAACTTTGATGAGGATTATATCAAGGTCTCATTAGGTACAAAGTTTAATCGTGATACAGGAAAGGAAAAAATTGATTATGTTGGTTCTGCGACGGACTGGACTGGATATGATTTTTCTTATCGTGATATACCTCAAGCTATCCTTGATGCTACAGAAGTACATGTAGGTGAAGCTACACCAATACTTACTATCATAGATGAAGGCGGGGACTTTACAAAAGAAGAACTTTCCGAGATGACACAGATGTTTGTGAACCGTATTTATAATGTTCATGAGTCTACGGTACTACCCGGAGTAGGGGGTTCTATAGAAGGTGCTAAAAATTTTACGATCAATGATGATCATGAAATTTCGATTTTTGCAACGTATGGATATGATCAAGACCACAGCTATATAAGTGAAAATTACTATAAATATGACTATAAGAGTGATGGTCAGCAGACTGACTACGCTACACAGTATGGTGTGATTGACCAAAGGATAATGGATGTCTCTCATGGCGGTATGTTGAATATAGGATATAATTACCTGGATGTATTGGAATTAAAATATACAAAACTCTACACAAAGAATTCAACTAAAACAACAAGAGTTACAGATGGTATTCTTGGTTCAAATGATGAACATTTGACCTACTATAACCTGAATTGGGAAGAAAGGGAATTA